>CAYRLE010000004.1:20507-40985 GCA_964425105.1 uncultured Gammaproteobacteria bacterium
TGGGTGTACCAAGGCTTCAAGTCAAGGCCATCACTCATCACCCATCACTCATCACCTCTGAATTTATTGAGATCTGCCTTATGAGTCATCTCCTGATACTGGCCTCCGCCTCCCCCAGGCGCCGGGAACTGCTGGCCCAGATCGGAGTGGATTGCCGGGTGGTGAGCGCCGCGGTCGATGAGAGGCCGCGGCCGGGGGAGGCGCCAGGCGCCTATGTCCTGCGCCTGGCTGCGGCAAAGGCACGTGCCGTGCAGGACGGCGCGTCCGGCGGCTTGCCGGTGCTGGGTGCGGATACCGTGGTGGAGGTGGATGGCGAACTGCTCGGCAAGCCTGGCGGGCGTGAGCAGGGGCTGGCCATGTTGGAGAAACTGGCGGGGCGCGCCCACCGCGTCCACAGCGGCGTGGTCCTGAGGAGCGCCGATGGGGAGCAGGACCGTCTCAGTATCAGCACGGTCTGGTTCCGCGCCTTGTCGGCAGCGGAGCGGCAGGCCTATTGGGAGAGCGGCGAACCCTTGGGCAAGGCCGGCGGCTACGCCATTCAGGGGCGGGCCGCGGTTTTTATCCGCCGTCTCGAAGGCAGCTATTCCGGTGTCATGGGGCTGCCCCTGTTCGAGACCGCTGAACTGTTGCGGGGCGCGGGGATCGAATTGTTTATGAGTAATGAGTCGGGTAATGAATCATGAGTGATGAGGTGCTGGTGAATGTTACGCCGCGTGAGACCCGGGTAGCTATCGTGGAGAACGGCCTGCTCCAGGAGGTGCATATCGAGCGTGCCAAGAAACGCGGCCTGGTGGGCAATATCTACAAGGGGCGGGTGAGCCGGGTGTTGCCCGGCATGCAGGCGGCCTTCGTGGAGGTGGGGCTGGCGCGCACCGCCTTTCTCCATGCCGCGGATATCCTGGTGCCGCTGGATGAGACGGAGGCCGAGCAGCGCAACGAGCCTGCCATCGCCGAACTGCTGCAGGAAGGACAGGAGGTCCTGGTTCAGGTGATCAAGGACCCGCTGGGCAGCAAGGGGGCGCGCCTCACTACCCATGTCACCATCCCTTCTCGCTACCTGGTACTTATGCCGGGTGTCAGCAATATCGGTATTTCCCAAAAGATTGACGACGAAGCGGAGCGTGAGCGCCTGCGCGGCCTCATCAAGGAGGCCCAGGGCGCAGGGGAAGCGGCCGGTTTCATCATCCGCACCGCCGCAGAGGGGGTGGCTGGCGAAGACCTCTTGGAGGACATGCGCTTTCTGGAGAAGTTGTGGGCCTCCATTCAGCAGCGGCTCAGGGAGCAGCAGCCAGCCAGCCTGGTGTATGAGGCTCAGCCGCTGGCCCTGCGCATCCTGCGCGACCTGCCGGGCACCGAGATCGACAAGGTGCGCATCGACTCACGCGAGACCTATCAGGCGGTGTTGAATTTCGTCCAGAAATTCATCCCCATCCTGGTGCCGCGCATCGAGCATTACCCTGGCGAGCGGCCTCTCTTCGATCTCTATTCGGTGGAGGATGAAATCCAGAAGGCCCTGGAGCGCAAGGTACAACTCAAGTCTGGGGGCCATCTCTATATCGACCAGACCGAGGCCATGACCACCATCGACGTCAACACCGGCGCCTTCGTGGGTCACCGCAACCTGGAGGAGACCATTTTCAAGACCAACCTGGAGGCGGCCCAGGCCATCGCCCGCCAGCTGCGCCTGCGCAACCTGGGGGGCATCATCATCATCGATTTCATCGATATGATGGACGAGGACCACAAGTACCAGGTGCTGCGGGCTCTGGAGAAGAGCCTGGAGGCAGACCGCGCCAAGCACTACATCTGCGAGGTGTCGCCGCTGGGGCTGGTGGAGATGACCCGCGAGCGCACCCGGGAGAGCCTGGAGCATATCCTGTGCGAGCCCTGCCCCACTTGCGAAGGACGCGGTTCGGTGAAGACCCGGGAAACCACCTGCTACGAGATCTTTCGCGAGATCATGCGTGAGGCGCGCCAGTTCGAAGCCCAGCAGTTCCTGGTGCTGGCTGCCCAGGATGTGGTGGACATGCTGCTGGACGAAGAGTCCACCAGTGTGGCTGAACTGGAAGAATTCATCGGCAAGCCGGTCAAGCTGCAGGTGGAAAGCCTCTATACCCAGGAGCAGTTCGACGTTGTCATGATGTGAGTTGCATCGCAACGGTGCTCCGCCCCTGGGGCTGTGCTTGTGTCTTTCTCCCATATATCCTTCGTGGATGGCAGCCGGAGAGGGTGCAGATGAACCTCCTGGAGAGTATTGTCGCGCTGCATCTCTGGCGCAGCGTGCCCATCATGGCCGCCTGCTGCCTGGCCAGTTTCAATAATTGATGGATGTTGCTTGTTTCGTGATACGCAGAATCGCTTACAGACTGTGGGTGACAACGGCTGCCTTGCTGCTGCTGCTGGCCCTGCTGGTTTCCCTGGCCCGCGTACTGCTGCCCCGGGTTGCCGACTACCGGGCGGAACTGGTCACCCTGCTCTCGGCGCAGCTAGACCTGCCCCTGGAAGTTGCCGCCATCGAGGCGCAATGGCATGGCCTGGGGCCACGCATCAGGTTCGTCGGCCTGACCCTGCTCGATCGTGCCGATGGCCGCCCGCTGTTGAGCCTCGAGGATGCGGTGGTCGATATCGATCTGCCCCATTCCCTGTGGCGGGGTTCACTGCAGATCCGCGACTTGGCGCTGGGTGGTGTGCGCCTTGCGGTGACTCGCCATGCGGATGGCACGCTGACAGTCCTGGGGCTGCAGAGCGGACAGGCCCCGGAGATCGACATGCGTGATTTACTGCGCTGGCTGGCGAGCAGAAAACGCATTGCCCTCAGGGATACCGTCATCGACTGGCGTGATGAGATGGGTCGGGGAGGGGGGCGGCGTTTCCACGACGTTACCTTTCAGCTGCGCAACGACGGCAGCCGGCATCAGCTGGAAGGCCATGCCCTGCTGGCGGAGGCCTCCCCGCAAGGTCTGTCCTTCGCCATGGATGTGCGCGGCGATGTCCTCACGGCCGGCGGCTGGGATGCGGATATCTATGTGAAAACCGACAGCCTGCAGCTGGAAGCGCTACCCTGGCCATTGCAGTTTGCCGGCGTCCGCCTCAAGAGTGGCAATGCCACCGTACAGATCTGGGGCAGCTGGTCCCGTTCCCGCCTGCAACGCTTGGAGGGGCGTCTTGCCCTGCGGCCCCTGGTGCTGCAGCGGGCCGCGTTGGCGGGGCAGGCTGCGGCCGCTGTTGCCCCATCCGTTGTGATCGACGAACTGGCCGGGGATTTTGTCTGGTTGCGCCGCACCAGTGGTTGGCAGCTGGCGGTCCAGGACCTGCGCTTTGCCCGCGAGGGGCGTCGCTGGACACCGGGCAGCCTCCAGCTGGCGGTCGCCGGGAGTGGCGCTGCTGCGCAGGTGACGGCGCAGGTCGGCTACCTGGATCTGGGTGACCTCAGGCATTTGCTGCAGCTGGGACCGGTGCTGCCGGAGAATCTGGCCGCGCCGCTGAGCGGCGCGCAGCCGAATGGCCGCCTCCTGGACACTTATCTGTATTATCGCGCTGGAGACGACCCCCGCTTTTACCTTAGCGGCCGTTTCGAGGATCTAGGGCTTGCCCCCTGGCATGGCGTGCCTGGCCTGCAGGGCTTGAGTGGCCGGCTGGTGGCGGATGAGCAGGGCGGCATGGTGGAGTTGCGCGCCGGCGGTGTCACAGTGGATTTTGCCGGCCTGTTCCGCGCCCCCCTGGCGGCAGAGCGCGTCGCGGGGCGTTGCTACTGGCAGCGCAGGAAACAGGGCTGGCGCCTGCTGGCAAGGGAACTGGTTATGGCCAACGCCGATCTCAGCCTGCACGCTGACCTGGACCTGTCCTTGCCTGGCGCACCTGCCCCCCCGCAACTGGATCTGGCAGTGGATTTTTCCGCCTCCAGCCTGGAGCACACTTCCCGCTATCTACCGGTGGCCGCCATGAGCCCCGGATTGACCAAGTGGCTGGACGAAGCGATCGTCGCAGGGCGCGTGCCCAGTGGTGAGTTGGAGTTTCACGGGGCCCTGCGGGCATCCACATTCGATGAGGGCGGGCTCTTCGAGGTGCGTTTCAATGTCCTCGACGGGGTGCTGGAATATGCCCCGGGCTGGCCACGTATCGAGGAGATCGAGGCGGGTTTTCTGTTTCACAACCGCCGTTTGGATGTGCAGCTGGCAGCAGGCAAGAGTCTCTCCTCCGCCATCGACGAGGCCCGTATCAGTATTGCGGATCTGACGGTACGTCCTGCGCTGCTGACGGTGGAGGGGCGGGCGGCGGGCCCGACCGCGGATGTCCTGCGCTTTCTGCGGGAAAGCCCCCTGCAGCACAGGTTCGCTGCCTATCTTTCCGATATGAAGGCCTTTGGCCGCAGCCGCCTGGATCTGACACTGCACAAGCCGCTGGCCCCGCTAGCGGCCGAAGTCAGCGGTGCGCTGACCCTGGATGACAGCATCCTGGTGGTGGGAGAGGAAAATGCTCTGGAGATCAAGGCGCTCAATGGTGTCTTGCGCTTCAACGGCACAGGCCTCTTCGCTGAAGACATCAGTGGGCGGCTGCTGGGACTGGATGCCCGCTTCGCCGTGGATACTGCGGCGGAGAACGGGCACCGTGTGACCTCGATCAGTGCTGCGGGACAGATCAGCGACAAGGCCATCGCCAGCCTGGTCCCCGTGCCACTGTTCGGTTATCTCAGCGGCGCAACCCACTGGCAGGCCACAGTCAGTTTTCCCCTCGCCGCAGATCAGCAACAGGGCGGGAGCAGCCTGGTGATCTGGACGGATCTGCGCGGCATGGCCATCGCTCTGCCGCCACCTCTGTTCAAGACGCCGGACGAGCCTCTGGAGCTGACCATCAAGACCCGCTTGCCGCGCACCCTGGATGCCCCCTTGCAGTTGCAACTGGGCAGCGTGCTCAGTGGCGTCCTCGATGTGGATCCGCAGCTGCGACTGGAGCGTGGAGAGATTCTTTTTGGCGAGGGGACGCCCCGCCTCCCATCTCACGAGGGGCTGCGTCTGCGTGGCTTCCTGGGCAATTTTTCCTACAGCGCCTGGCAACCCTATGTGGAGGCCTGGAGTGACGGCGGCGAGGCACTGCTGCGCAGCCTGGACCTGCGCCTGGACAGCCTGGAACTCATTGGTCGTGAATTCCATCAGGTGAGCCTGAAGGGGACGCTGGAGGACGACGTGTGGAGCTTCGATGCCGACAGCAAGGAATTGCGGGGCTATATCGAATATCCCTTGAGCGAGGATCTGCCCCTCATCATGGAGTTGGAGCATCTTCAGGTAACTCCGGGTGGAGACGGCGAAGAGCCGGCCGACCCCCGCCAGTTGCCGGCGCTGGTTATCCACAGCCGCCAGTTCAGCTATGATGGAATCGATTTCGGGCGCCTGGAGTTGCGCACCTCGAAACATCCCGCTGGGATGCGTTTCGACAGCCTGACGCTGGCCTCGCCATTCATCAATCTCAAGATACATGGCGACTGGGTGGTGGTCGGCGACGGCAGCCAGAAATCCATCTTCAACATCGTCTTCGACAGCAAGGACCTTGGTAAAGCGCTGACGATTTTTGGTTACGAGGACAATATCAAGAAGGGCCGTGCCCACATGGAACTGGTGGGGCAATGGGAGGGGGGGCCGGCCGCCTTTTCCCCGGAAAAGCTCAACGGCACCCTGTCGCTGCAGATCAAGGATGGTCGGCTGCTGGAAGTGGAGCCGGGGGCCGGGCGCATCTTCGGGCTGGTGAGCCTGCAGGCCTTGCCGCGGCGCCTGTCGCTGGACTTCAGCGATATCTTCGACAAGGGCTTCAGTTTTGACAAGATCAGCGGCACCTTTGCCATTCGTGACGGCAATGCCACTACCAGGGACCTGACCATGGAGGGGCCTGCTGCCACGGTCAAGGCCAAGGGCCGCATCGGCCTGGCAGCCAGGGATTATGACCAGATCGTCACAGTGGTGCCCCATGTGACTTCGGGACTGCCGGTGGCGGGGGTGGTGGCCGGGGGCCTGGGGGTGGGCGCGGTGATCCTGCTGGCGGAGCAGATGTTCAAGGAGGAGATCGCCAAGATGACGCGGGTGAAATACCGGGTCACCGGCTCCTGGGAAAACCCCAACGTCGAACGCCTGCAGG
This sequence comes from uncultured Gammaproteobacteria bacterium, assembly GCA_964425105.1. GTDB lineage: Bacteria > Pseudomonadota > Gammaproteobacteria > SZUA-140 > SZUA-140 > S012-109. The sequence goes on from CAYRLE010000004.1 coordinate 26,634, forward strand.
ACAAGCCGGGGGAGTGAAGGTGGTAAGATGGGGGTGGCTGCTTGGCCGCCAGCCTGCTGAGGGCAGTATATGCCTGTGGTCCCCAAGACAAGGGTTCGCTCTGAATGAGGCTTTGTTATCGTTTGCCTTAGTGAGAGAGGATCAAGATTTGAAAATGATGGTGAAGGATGATTTCCCCCTCGCCCTTCGTGCCTTACGGATTTACACAAAAACTGAGGTTATGGAACGATGAGTCGTGTGGCTGCAATACAAATGGCGTCCGGTCCCAATATCGGAGCGAATCTGATCGAGGCGGAGCGCCTGATCGGCATGGCCGTGGAGGATGGCGCAGAGTTGCTGGTGTTGCCGGAGAACTTTGCCCTCATGGGCCTCACCGAGGCAGACAAGGTCAAGGCCTGTGAAGTGCAGGGCACAGGCCCGATCCAGGATTTTCTGTCCCGTCAGGCGGCCGCCCACGGGGTGTGGGTCGTGGGCGGCACCGTGCCGCTGCGTTCCCCCGAGGCCGGCAAAGTCTATGCCGCCTGTATGCTCTATGACAGCCAGGGCGCCGTCGTTGCACGTTACGACAAGATGCATCTGTTCGATGTGCGGATCGATGCCAGCGAGGAGAACTATACCGAATCTCTGACTATTGTGCCCGGCGCCCAGGTGGTGGTGGTGGACACCCCCTTCGGCAGACTGGGGCTGGCGGTGTGCTATGACCTGCGTTTCCCCGAACTGTTCCGCTGCATGCTGGACCAGGAGGTGGAACTGTTCGCCGTTCCCTCGGCCTTTACCGCCTTTACGGGGAAGGCCCACTGGGAGGCCCTGGTGCGAGTGCGGGCCATCGAGAATCTCTGTTATGTGGTCGCCGCGGCCCAGGGCGGCTATCATATCAATGGCCGTGAGACCTACGGCGACAGTATGGTGGTGGACCCCTGGGGCAATGTACTGGACCATCTGCCCAGCGGCGCCGGCGTGGTCTGCGCGAACATGGATCTGGAACATTTGCGGGGCATCCGCCGCGGTTTCCCGGCCATTACCCACCGCCGCCTGCATTGTTGCAGCAGGGAACAGGAATAAAGGACGCCAGCCAGCAGGAGGCTGTGGCAGGAAAGAAATATCTTTTCTCTGATCCTTTTTCTCTTTACTCTGAATCCAATGAACAACAATAACTTGCAGCCCAGCCTGGTCGAGCTCCACGACGTCACCTTCTGCTATGGTGCGCGCCGGATCCTGGACGGGGTCAACCTGGGCTTCCGGCGCGGGCAGGTCACGACCATCATGGGGCCCAGCGGGACCGGCAAGACCACCCTGCTGCGTCTCATCGGCGGCCAGCTGCAGCCTGACCGCGGCCAGGTAATGGTGGACGGACACGATGTGCCGCGCCTGTCCCGTGATGAGCTCTATGAACTGCGCAAGCGTATCGGGCTGCTGTTTCAGAGCGGCGCCCTGTTCACCAGTCTCAACGTCTTCGACAACATCGCCTTCCCCCTGCGCGAGCATACTGCTCTGCCCGAGTCCATGATCCGTGATCTGGTGTTGATGAAACTGCAGGCCGTAGGCCTGCGCGGCGCGCGCCATCTGATGCCCGGGGAATTATCCGGCGGCATGGCGCGGCGTGTGGCCCTGGCGCGGGCCATCGCCCTGGATCCCATGATGATCATGTACGACGAACCTTTTACCGGCCAGGATCCCATTACCCTGGGGGTGATCATGAAGCTGATCCGCATGCTCAACGACACCCTGGGGCTGACCACCATCATCGTCTCCCATGATGTGCAGGAGGTGGCGGCTATCTCGGACTATATCTATCTGCTGTCCGGCGGCAAGGTGGTGGGTGAGGGTACGCCCCAGGAGTTGCAGCAGACCTCTTCCCCGTGGGTGCGGCAGTTTATCCATGGCCTGCCGGACGGGCCGGTGCCCTTTCATTATCCGGCGCCCGACTATGCCGCGGACCTGCTGGAGGAGACGTAATAGAGAGTCGATGGTGATCTTTCTGCAATGGTTGGGAGGCTTGGGGCGTCGGGCGCTGTCCGCCTTTGCGCGCGTGGGGCGGGGCAGCTTGTTTTTCCTGCGGACGCTGGGTGGCGTGCCTGCCGTCATCCCCCGCTTTCGCCTGCTCGTCACCCAGGTCTATAACGTTGGCGTCATGTCACTGGCCATTATTGCGGTGTCCGCGCTCAATGTGGGCATGGTGCTGGGCCTGCAGATGTACAATACCCTGGTGAATTTCGGCGCCGAGTCGGCCCTGGGGCCGGTGGTGGCGCTGTCGCTGGTGCGAGAACTGGGGCCGGTAGTGGCCGCCCTGCTGTTCGCCGGGCGCGCCGGTTCCGCACTCACAGCGGAGATCGGCCTCATGAAGGCTACCGAGCAGTTGAGCAGCATGGAGATGATGGCCGTGGACCCGGTGCGCCGCATCGTGGCGCCGCGCTTCCTGGCGGGGATCATCGCCATGCCCCTGCTGGCGGCCATCTTCAGTGCCGTGGGCATCGGTGGCGGTTATTTTGTGGGGGTGGGCCTGCTGGGCGTTGACGAGGGTGCCTTCTGGTCCCAGATGCAGGCCCAGGTGGACTGGTCCGAGGATGTGGTCAATGGCATCATCAAGAGCGTGGTCTTCGGGGTCGTCGTGACGTGGATCGCGGTGTTCGAGGGCTATGATGCGGAGCCTACCGCGGAAGGCGTGAGCCAGGCTACCACGCGTTCCGTGGTCTATGCCTCGCTGGCGGTGTTGATGCTGGATTTCGTGCTCACGGCACTGATGTATGGGAACCTTTGAGATGGTCGTGGGACGTGGGAGTAGAGGTTCTTCAAGGTAATGGATCCGAGACAATGAAAAAGATGAGTGCGATCGAGATCATGGTGGGCCTCTTCGTGGTGGCCGGTATCGCGGCCCTGTTCATGCTGGCCATGAAGGTCAGCAACCTGAACACCATTGGCACCGACGAGGGTTATATGCTTTCCGCCCGCTTCGACAATATCGGTGGTCTCAAGGTGATGTCGCCGGTGCGTGCCGGGGGCGTGTTGGTGGGCCGCGTGGTGGCCATCGACTATGATCAGGAGGCCTATGAGGCGCGGGTAACGATGATCATCTATCCCAAGTACAATCAGTTTCCCACGGACACCACGGCCAGCATTTTTACATCCGGCCTGTTGGGCGAGCAGTATATCAGTCTGGAACCGGGCAGTGAGGAGACCTATCTGAAGGATGGTGATGAGATCCACCTCACCCAGTCCGCCCTGATTCTGGAGCAGGTGCTCGGGAAATTTCTCTACAGTCAGGCAAACAAATGAACAGGATGGCCCATAACAAGGGATTCTGGCTGCCGGCGCTGCTGGCACTGCTGGCGATAGCACCAGCGCATGCCACACATCTCAACGCCCTGGAGATGGTGCAGCAGACCACCGAGCAGGTGACCCGTCTCCTGCAGGCCCGCAAGGCCGAATTGGAGGCCGATCCCGCGCTGCTTTACACCGTGGTGGAGAAGGAGGTGGCGCCCTATTTCGATTTCTCGCGCATGGCGCGCTTGGTGCTGGGCAAGTACTGGCGCCGCGCCAGCCGCGAGGAGCGACGCCAGTTCATCGAGGAGTTCCGGCGCCTGCTGGTGCGCAGTTATGCGGCTTCGATGCTCAAATATTCCGGGGAAAAGATCAATTTTCTGCCCCTGCGGGGAAATCCCGAGGCGAGCGATGTGACGGTGCGCACCGAAGTGGAGGTGCCTGGCATGGATCCCGTGGAGGTGGATTACAGCCTCTACCTGCGCAAGGGGGAATGGAAAGTCTACGATGTCGCCATCGACGGCGTCAGCCTGGTGGTGAACTACCGTACTTCTTTCAGCGAGGAGATTCGCCGCAGCGGTGGGCTGGCGGGCCTGATCGAGAAGCTGCGCCAGCGCAACCAGCCAAGCAGCAATGGCTGAGCTTCGTATCGCCGCCCAGGACAGCAGCTGCCTGCGTCTGGAAGGGGAGTTGAGCTTTGCCACTGTTCCCGCCATCGTGGCGCAGGGCGCCAAAATGGTGGCGCAATGTTCGCACCGGGTGGTTGTCGACCTGGGGGGCGTGAAGCGCGCCGACAGCGCCGGCCTGGCCCTGCTGGTGGAGTGGATGCGTGTCGCCAGGCGGCGCCGCAAGTCCATCGTGTTCCGGGGAATGCCCGAACAGATGCTGGCCATGGCCCGGGTCAGTGAGCTGGACCGCATCCTGCCGCTGGAATGATTCTGTTGAGTTGAACCATAAGCAAGCCACAATTTGTTAAACTGACTGCCTTTGAACTGGCGGTTCTGTGTGCGCATCAATTCAGAACCGCTGAAACAAGTGCCATTCGAGTGAGAACATGCCATGCAGAGTGAAGAGATCAAGCAACTGATAGAGAGCGGCCTGGCGGATTGCGAGGCCCGGGTGAGCGGCGATGGCAGCCATTTCGAGGCGCTGGTGATTTCTCCCGCCTTTGCCGGCAAGAGCCTGGTGGAGCAGCACCGCATGGTGTACGCCACCCTCGGCGGGCGTGTGGAGGCGGAGGAGATTCATGCCCTGTCCATCCGCCCCTATACACCGGAGGCCTGGGCGCGGGCGCGCAAACTGCAGGGTGCCTGAGACGGCGGTGGCCGTGTCCCGGCGAGGAAACCCAGCCCCATGGACAAACTGATCATCCGCGGTGGGCCGCCCCTCGAGGGCACGGTGACCATTGCCGGCGCCAAGAACGCAGCTCTGCCCATCATGGCAGCCACCCTGCTGGCGGACGGCCCGGTACTGCTGGGCAACGTGCCCCATCTGAGGGACATCACCACTACCATGGAGTTGCTGGGGCAGATGGGCGTGGACCTGGTGGTGGACGAGCGTATGAACATCGAGGTGGATGCCAGCACCATCCGCGAGTGCGCCGCCCCCTATGAACTGGTCAAGACCATGCGCGCCTCCATCCTGGTGCTAGGTCCGCTGCTGGCGCGCCATGGGCGGGCCGACGTCTCGCTGCCCGGGGGCTGCGCCATCGGCACCCGGCCCGTGGATTTGCATATCAATGCCCTGGAGGCCATGGGCGCACGCATCGAGGTGCGCAGCGGCTATATCCGCGCCCGTGCCGAACGGCTGCGGGGGACGCGCCTGTTCATGGACATCATCACCGTCACCGGCACGGAAAACATCATGATGGCCGCCACCCTGGCACAGGGCATCACCATCATCGAGAATGCCGCCCGTGAGCCGGAGGTGGTGGATCTGGCTCAGTGCCTGATGAGTATGGGTGCCAGGATCGAAGGCGCCGGCAGCGATACCATCGTCATCGAAGGTGTGGAGCGTCTCGATGGCACCTCTTATCAGGTCATGCCCGACCGCATCGAGACCGGCACCTATTTGGTGGCCGCTGCCATCAGCGGCGGCCGCATCCGGGTCAAGCGCACCTGCCCCGGCAGCCTGGACGCGGTACTGGCAAAATTGCAGGAGGCGGGGGCTGACATCGAGTGCGGCGCCGACTGGATCTCCCTGGACATGGGCGGGCGCCGCCCGCGCGCCGTCGATATCCGCACCGCGCCCCATCCCGCCTTCCCCACCGACATGCAGGCCCAGTTCACCGCACTCAACAGTGTGGCACAGGGCAACGGCACCATCATCGAGACAGTGTTCGAAAACCGCTTCATGCATGTCCCGGAGTTGCAACGCATGGGTGCCGATCTTAAGCTGGAGGGCAACACGGTGATCAGCAGCGGCGTGCCCCGCCTGACGGGGGCGCCAGTCATGGCGACGGATTTGCGCGCCTCTGCCAGCCTGGTGCTGGCTGGCCTGGTGGCGGAAGGTGATACAATCGTGGATCGCATCTATCACATCGACCGGGGTTATGACTGCATCGAAGAAAAACTGTCCCAGCTGGGCGCTGACATCCGGCGCGTGCCGGGCTGAGTGAAGGCGGACCCATTTCATGAATGCCAATATCACCATCGCCCTGTCCAAGGGCCGCATCCTGCAGGAGACCCTGCCCTTGCTGGCCCAGGCCGGCATTGTGCCGGAGGAGGATCCGGCCAGCAGCCGTAAACTGATTTTTACCACCAGCCGCGAGGATGTGAGCCTGGTGGTGATCCGCGCTGCCGATGTGCCCACCTTCGTGGAAAACGGCGCCGCCGATCTGGGCGTCGCCGGCAAGGACGTGTTGCTGGAATATGGCGGCCAGGGCCTCTATGAGCCGCTCGATCTCAGGATCGCCCGCTGCCGCCTGATGGTGGCCGGCCCGGCCCATGCGCCGCACAGTGCCGCTCATCTGCGCATCGCCACCAAATACGTGGAGACCGCGCGGCGCTACTTTGCGGCCCAGGGTGTGCAGGTGGAGATCGTCAAGCTCTATGGCTCCATGGAACTGGCGCCGCTGGTGGGACTGGCGGACCGCATCGTGGATTTGGTGGACACCGGCAACACCCTGCGTGCCAACGGACTCCAGCCCCTGGAGACCATTACCGAGATCAGTTCCCGGCTGATCGTCAACAAAGCCTCCATGAAGATGAAGCACGAGAAGGTCAAGGGGCTCATCGAGCAGCTGGCCGCCGCGGTGGACCGGTACAGTGAGGAGTGAGACATATGCTTGATATCAAGACATTGAATGCAGCGGACGCCGGCTTCTGGGAGCAGCTGGAAGTCCTGCTGGCGTGGGAGAATGTATCCGATCAGACCATCAACGACACGGTGCGCGAGATCCTGGCGGCGGTGCGCCAGCGCGGTGATGCCGCGGTGATCGAATACACCAACCGTTTCGACCGCCTGCAGGCCCACAGCATGGCGGACCTGGAAATCGCCCCGGCGCGCCTGCGCGCGGCACTGGCGGAGATCGACGACGTCCAGCGCCAGGCCCTGGAGCAGGCCGCCGAACGGGTGCGCCTCTATCACCAGCATCAGAAGCAGGAGTCCTGGTCCTATAGCGAGGCGGACGGTACCCTGCTGGGGCAGCAGGTCACGCCCCTGGACCGCGTGGGCCTCTATGTGCCGGGCGGCAAGGCGGCCTATCCCTCCTCGGTGATCATGAACGCGATACCGGCCAAGGTGGCCGGCGTGGCGGAACTGATCATGGTGGTGCCCACCCCCGATGGCAAGGTGGATCCCTTGGTGCTGGCCGCGGCGGCCATCGCCAAGGTGGACCGGGTGTTCGCCATCGGCGGCGCCCAGGCGGTGGCGGCCCTGGCCTACGGCACCGAGACCATTCCCGCCGTGGACAAGATCGTGGGGCCGGGCAATATCTATGTGGCCACCGCCAAGGGCATGGTGTACGGCACGGTGGGCATCGACATGATTGCCGGCCCTTCGGAGATCCTGGTGATCTGCGACGGCCAGACCCCCCCTGACTGGATTGCCATGGACCTGTTTTCCCAGGCGGAACACGACGAGGATGCCCAGTCCATCCTGGTGAGTCCCGATGCCGCATTCATCGAAGCCGTGCGCGCCAGCGTGGAGCGCCTGCTGCCCGAAATGGAGCGCGCCGAGATCATCCGCCACTCCATGTCGCGGCGCGCCGCCTTCATCCGGGCGCGCGATCTGGACGAGGCGGCGGCAGTGGCCAACTACATCGCGCCGGAGCACCTGGAGCTGTCGGTGGCGGAGCCCCAGGCGCTGGCGGCCAAGATCCGTCACGCCGGCGCCATTTTCCTGGGCCGCTACACCGCCGAGGCCATCGGTGATTACATCGCCGGCCCCAACCACGTGCTGCCCACTTCGCGCACGGCGCGCTTCTCCTCGCCCCTGGGCGTGTATGACTTCCAGAAGCGTTCCAGCCTCATTATGTGTTCCGCCCAGGCCGCCGCGGCCCTGGGCGGCACGGCATCGGTACTGGCGCGCAGCGAGGGCCTGACCGCCCATGCCCGCTCCGCGGAGTACCGCATGGGCGGGGAGGACTGAGGGCATTCCGTGAGCAAGCGAGCCGGTAATGAACTCGCGGCCACGGTGGCGCGCTGGGTACGGCCCGAGATCCTGGCGCTGACGGCCTACCACGTACCGCCGGCTGCGGATCTCATCAAGCTGGACGCCATGGAGAACCCCTATCGCTGGTCCCCGGAACTGGTGGAGGAATGGCTGGCGGTATTGCGCCAGGTGAGCCTCAACCGCTATCCCGATCCCGCGGCGCGCCAGCTGCGCGCCCGCCTGCACCGCTTGTTCGAGGTGCCCGCCGACAAGGAGGTGATGCTGGGCAATGGCTCCGACGAGTTGATCCAGATGCTGGCCATGGCCGTGAGCCGTCCGGGGCGCAAAGTGCTGGCGCCGGACCCGGCCTTCAGCATGTACCGCATGATCACCATCTTCAGTGGCATGGACTATGTGGCCGTGCCGCTGCGCAGTGATTTCAGCCTCCACTGCGAGGCCATGCTGGTGGCCATGGCGGAGCACGAGCCGGCCATCGTCTTCATCGACTATCCCAACAATCCCAGCGGGCGCCTGTTCGACGAGGCCGATCTGCGTGCCGTCATCGAGGCCGCTCCCGGCCTGGTGGTGGTGGACGAGGCCTATCACACCTTCGCCGGCGCCAGCTTCATGCCCATGCTGCGGGAATATCCCCAACTGTTGATCCTGCGCACCCTGTCGAAGATGGGCCTGGCAGGCCTGCGCCTGGGCATTCTGGCCGGCGACAATACCTGGCTGGAGCAGATCAACAAGATCCGCCTGCCCTACAACATCAACATCCTGGCCCAGGTAAGCGCGGACTTCGCCCTCGGCCACCAGGATGTCCTGGAGAGCCAGGCTGCGGCCATCCGCCGCGACCGCGAGGACCTGCAGCAGGCCATGGCGGCGCTGCCCGGTATCACGGTCTATCCCAGTCGCGCCAACTTCATCCTGTTCCGCGCGCCGCAGGGCCGGGGAGCGGCCCTGTTTGAAAAGATCCGCGCCGCCGGTGTGCTGATCAAGAACCTGCACCGCGACGATCCTCTGCTGCATGACTGCCTGCGGGTGACCGTGGGCACGGCAGAGGAGAACCGGGCCTTTCTGGAGGCCTTGCGGGCGGGGCTGGCGGACCTTGCCTAGTACGCAGTCGCTGCACAGGCAGGGATTCGGGCTATAATGCGAGTGATGGGTGATGCGTAATGAGTGATGGGGGGGCAGGCATATTTTTTTCACGCATCACGCATGACTCATCACTTATCACCGGAAGGCAAACACAGTGGAACGCAAAGCAACAGTAACGAGAAAGACCGCAGAGACCGATATCGAGGTGAGCCTGAACCTGGACGGCAGCGGCCGCGCCGAGTTTGCAACCGGCCTGCCCTTCCTCGATCACATGCTGGATCAGGTGGCCCGTCACGGCCTGCTGGACATTACCATCAAGGCGCAGGGCGATCTGCACATCGATGCCCATCACACCGTGGAGGATATCGGCATCACCCTGGGCCAGGCCCTGGCGCGCGCCGTGGGCGACAAGCAGGGCATCCGCCGCTACGGCCATGCCTATGTGCCCCTGGACGAGGCGCTGGCGCGGGTGGTGATCGACCTTTCCGGGCGCCCCGGTCTCGAGTACCGGGTGGAGTTTCCGCGCGCGCGCATCGGCGAGATGGATGTGGATTTGTTCCGCGAATTCTTCCAGGGCCTGGTGAATCATGGCGGCGTCACCCTGCATATCGACTGCCTGCGCGGCGCCAATGCCCATCACATCGCCGAGACGGTATTCAAGGCCTTCGGCCGCGCTCTGCGCGGCGCCCTGGAGGCGGATCCCCGCATGCAGGGCACTATTCCATCCACCAAAGGTGCGCTGTGAACACAGCGCGCAGCCCGGGCAACGTCTCATGAAATCCACGGTGGCGGTCATCGATTACGGAATGGGCAACATCCGCTCGGTGAGCAAGGCCCTGGAGCATGTCGGCGCGGGTTGTCGGGTGGTGGTCACCGCAGACGCGGAACGGATCCTCGCCGCCGAGCGCATTGTGTTTCCAGGTGTGGGCGCTCTGCGCGACTGCCTGGCGGAGATTCGTCGCCGTGAACTGGAGGGCGTGATCCGCCAATGCCTCACTACCAAGCCCTTCCTGGGCATCTGCCTGGGCATGCAGGCTTTGCTGGACTTCAGCGAGGAGAACGAGGGCACGCCGGCCCTGGGAGTGATTCCCGGCCGGGTACTGCACTTCGCCGGCCGCATCCCGGCGCGCGATGAGCAAGGCCCCCTGAAGATCCCCCACATGGGTTGGAATCAGGTGCATCAGGCGCGCCCCCACCCCTTGTGGGACGGCATCCCCCAGGACAGCCGCTTTTATTTCGTGCACAGTTATTTTGTCGCGCCGGATGAACAGGAAGTGATCGCCGCCACCACGGAATACGGTCTGCGTTTCACCTCCGCCCTGGCGCGGGACAATGTCTTTGCGGTGCAGTTTCATCCGGAAAAGAGCCAGCATGCGGGCCTGACGCTGCTGGCCAATTTTTTGCGCTGGGACGGCAAGGCCTGAGCCGGCCCTGCTTCAGTAGCTAAATATTTATTACAGTCGTTGAGGTAAGGATCATGCTGTTAATACCCGCCATTGACATCAAGGACGGCCAATGCGTGCGCCTGCGCCAGGGCAGGATGGATGACGATACGGTGTTTTCCGACGATCCCGTGGCCATGGCCGCCAAATGGGTGGACGCGGGAGCGCGCCGCCTCCATATCGTCGATCTGGATGGCGCCATGGCCGGGCGGCCGGTGAACATCGATATCGTGCGCGAAATCGCCGCCCGCTTCCCGGAACTGCCCATCCAGGTGGGTGGCGGCATCCGCGACGAGGAGGCCATCGAGACCTATCTGGACGCCGGCGTCAGTTATGTGATCATCGGCACCAGCGCTGTCAACGAGCCCCATTTCGTGGCCGATGTGGCGCTGGCCTTTCCGGGCCATGTGATCGTGGGGCTGGATGCCAGAGAGGGCAAGGTGGCCATCGATGGTTGGTCCAAGCTGTCCCATCACGATGTCATCGATCTCGCCCAGCATTTCGAGCGCGACGGGGTAGTGGCCATCGTCTATACCGATATCAGCCGCGACGGCATGCTCAGCGGCGTCAATGTGGAGGCCACCGTGGCCCTGGCGCGGGCCGTCACCATTCCGGTGATCGCCTCGGGCGGGGTCGCCAGCCTGGACGATATCCGCGCCCTGGCGGCATGCGAGGCGGAAGGGGTGACCGGCGCCATTCTGGGGCGTGCCCTCTACGAGGGCACCCTGGACTTTGCCGAGTGCCAGCGCCTGGCGGACAGCCTCGCCACATGAGCAGCCTGGCAAAACGCATCATCCCCTGTCTGGACGTGGATCACGGCCGGGTAGTCAAGGGCGTGCGTTTCGTGGACATCGTGGATGCCGGCGATCCCGTGGAGATCGCCAAGGCTTACGATGAGCAGGGGGCCGATGAACTGGTGTTCCTGGACATCACCGCCAGTGCCGAGGAGCGCGACACCATGGTTCATGTGGTGGAGGAGGTGGCCAGCCAGGTCTTCATCCCCCTCACCGTGGGCGGCGGCATTCGCTGTCTGGACGACATTCGGCGCATGCTCCATGCCGGCGCCGACAAGGTGGCCATCAACACCGCCGCCATCCAGCGCCCGGCATTCGTGGAGGAAGCGGCGCAGCGCTTTGGCTCCCAGTGCATCGTGGTGGCCATCGACGCCAAACAGGTGGCGGACGAGCCGCCGCGCTGGGAGATCTTTACCCATGGCGGTCGCCGCGCCACGGGCATCGATGCCGTGGACTGGGCGCGGCGCATGGCGGCGCTGGGGGCGGGCGAGATCCTGCTCACCAGCATGGATCGCGACGGCACCCGCGAAGGCTTCGATCTGGCGTTGACCCGCAGCGTGTGCGAGGCGGTGACCATTCCCGTCATCGCCTCCGGCGGGGTGGGCGAGCTGGCCCACCTGGCGGCTGGCATCCAGGAGGGCAAGGCCGATGCGGTGCTGGCCGCCAGCATCTTCCACTACGGTGAATACACCGTGGAGCAGGCCAAGCGCTATCTGGCTGAGCAGGGCATCGAGGTGCGCTTGTGAAGGACAGCGCAGAGTGGCTGGATGAGGTGAACTGGAACGAGGACGGCCTGGTGCCGGCCATCGCCCAGGAGCAGGGCAGCGGCCAGGTGCTGATGATGGCCTGGATGAATCGTGCGGCCTTGGCGGAGACCGTGCGCAGCGGTTACGCAGTGTACTGGTCCCGCTCACGGGGGCGCCTGTGGCGCAAGGGCGAGTCCTCGGGGCATCGCCAGCAGGTCAGGGAGATCCGCCTCGACTGCGATGGCGACACCATCCTGCTGCAGGTGGAACAGGCCGGCGGCATTGCCTGCCATACCGGGCGTCACCATTGTTTCTTCAAGGCGCTGCGTGAGGGGCAGTGGCGCGCCATCGAGCCCGTGCTCAAAGATCCCGCGGACATCTATTCGAGGGCGAATGATGACTGATTCTTCCAAGGCAGACGTGCTGCAGCGGCTCGCCGAAGTGCTCGAGGCGCGGCGCGGCGCCGATCCGGATTCTTCCTATGTGGCCGCGCTCTATGACAAGGGGCTGGATGCCATCCTCAAGAAGATCGGCGAAGAGGCCACGGAGACCGTGATTGCCGCCAAGGATGGTGAGCGGGATCAGTTGGTGTACGAGATCGCCGACCTCTGGTTTCACACCCTGGTGTTGCTGGCCCAGCAGGGGCTGGGGCCCGCTGACGTGCTGCGGGAGTTGGAGCGCCGCTTCGGACTCTCCGGCATCGAGGAAAAGGCCCGCCGCGGCAAGCGCTGAGGCACCAGGGCGGCAGTGGGGTCTCTTTGACTATTGAAGGCCTTGGTATCACAATGAACGGTTCCATTTGAGTATTCAGCGAACATCGAGGGTGAGATGATGGGTATCAGTATCTGGCAATTGTTGATCGTCCTGCTGATCGTGGTGCTGTTGTTCGGCACCAAGAAGCTGCGCAGCATCGGCAAGGACATGGGGGGCGCCGTGAAAGGTTTCCGCGATGCCATGGGCGACAACGGCAAGAAAGGCGAGCAGGAACAGGAGCAGGAGCAGGAGCAGGAGCCGCAGCCCCCCGAGACCCTCGAGCACCAGGAGTCCAAGCGGGTCATCGAAGGCGAGGTCACCCGCAAGGAGAATGAAAAAGTCTGACGCCGCGCTGTCCCTTGCCTGGTCCCCGGCCGCCTTGTTCTCCGCTCATTCTTGTTTTCTGCGTCTGGCCCGGCAGCAGCCTGGGAAGCCGTGCAAACACAGTCGATAAGCAGCAATGTTTGATATCGGATTCTGGGAAATCGCCCTCATTGCCGTGGTGGCCCTGCTGGTAGTGGGGCCCGAGGAATTTCCGGCCCTGGTGCGCACCATCGGCGCGGTGCTGGGCAAGGTGCGGCGCTTTATCCATGATGCCAAGCAGGAATTGGATCGGGAGGTGCTCCATGCCGAGGAACTGAAGCGCCTGATGGAAAAGGAGGCGCAGGTCGCCGAACTCCACAAGGTGGTTGAGGACGTCAATGCCACCATCCCCATCGATGCACCTGGCGGCACGGCAGCAGCTGCGGAGCAGAAGGAAAGCGAGCGCAGCGAGGCACAGCCGCCCCCGGATGCGGCTCCCGAGCAGCCCATAGAAAAGACTCATGGCTCGTCCAAAGAAATATCCTCCTGAGCCGGAACAGCCGCTCATCGGCCACCTGATCGAACTGCGCAACCGCCTGTTGCGGATCCTGGCCTGCGTGGGGATCATCCTGCTGCTGTTGTTCCCCTTCGCCAACGAACTCTATGAACTGCTGGCCCTGCCCCTGCTGCGCCATCTGCCAGCGGACAGCACCATGATCGCCACTGAAGTGGCCTCTCCCTTCCTGGCGCCCTTCAAATTCACCCTGGTACTGGCCTTCTTCCTGGCCATGCCCTTCGTGCTCTATCAGTTCTGGGCTTTCATCGCGCCCGGCCTGTACCGCAATGAAAAGCGTATCGTACTGCCTCTGTTGGCGTCCAGCTCCCTGCTGTTCTATGGCGGCGTGGCCTTTGCCTATTTCGTGGTATTCCCCCTGATGTTCAGTTTTCTGGTCGGGACTGCGCCGGAGGGCGTGGCAGTGATGACCGATATCAGCAAATACCTGGAATTCGTCCTCAAACTGTTTTTCGCCTTCGGCGCGGCCTTCGAGGTGCCGGTGGCCACCATCCTCTTGGTATGGTCCGGCATCACCTCTCCGGAGAGACTGGTGGCCAAGCGTCCCTATGTGATCGTCGGCGCCTTCGTGGCGGGCATGCTGCTGACGCCGCCGGACATGATTTCCCAGACCCTGTTGGCGGTGCCCATCTGGCTGTTGTTCGAGTTGGGGGTTTATGCCTCGCGCATCCTGGTGCCGGCACGGGGGGATGTAGAGGAGTGAGGACTTCGCCAGAGGGTGGGCGCTGTCTATCACGCAATTGAGGGAGGGGGAAGAGTGATGGGTGATGGGTGATGAGTAATGAGTAATG
>CAYRLE010000004.1:41085-62732 GCA_964425105.1 uncultured Gammaproteobacteria bacterium
GTAATGAGTAATGCGTGATGGGCAAGCATGTCAGTCGCCGCTACCACACGCATCACGCATCACTCATCACGGTGATCGGCCGGGCCGCCGGCCGACGGTGGCATCCAGGGTGAAGGGGCGGCCGTTGCGCACCCCCTGCAGGGGGATGGTTTCACCAGGCGGGGTCTGGGCAATGAGGTTGAGGGCGGTGGTGGCATCGTCCAGCGCCTGTCCCTTGATATGGGTGATGATGTCGCCTGCCTTGAGGCCTGCGCGGTCGGCGGGGCCACCGCGCAGCACGCCGGCGATGATGATGCCCTTGGTGTCCGTCATGCCGAAGGATTCTGCCAGTGCCGGTGTCAGGCTCTGGATCTCCACCCCCAGCCAGCCGCGGATCGCCTCGCCGTGTTCGATGATCTGTTCCATGACACTTTTCACCAGGTTGACCGGGATGGCGAAACCGATGCCTTGGGAGCCGCCGGAACGGGAAAAGATGGCGGTGTTGATGCCGATCAGTTCGCCATAGGCATTGATGAGGGCGCCGCCGGAATTGCCGGGGTTGATGGCGGCATCTGTCTGGATGAAGTTTTCAAAGGTGGAGATGCCCAGATGGCTGCGGCCGGTGGCGCTGACGATGCCTTGAGTGACGGTCTGGCCCACACCGAAGGGGTTGCCGATGGCCAGCACCACGTCGCCGACGCGCA
Source organism: uncultured Gammaproteobacteria bacterium (assembly GCA_964425105.1). GTDB lineage: Bacteria > Pseudomonadota > Gammaproteobacteria > SZUA-140 > SZUA-140 > S012-109. The sequence continues at coordinate 41,769 of CAYRLE010000004.1, forward strand.
GTTGGTCGGAGTGGCCGATGGTGATGCTGGGGAGGTCGTGGAGATCTACTTTGAGCACGGCGAGATCGGTTTCCGGATCGGTGCCTACGATGGCGGCGTTCACGGTGCGGCCATCGTTGAGGGCGGCGAGGATTTCATCGGAACCATCGATGACATGGTTGTTGGTGAGGATATAGCCTTCGGCGCTGATGATGACGCCAGAACCCAGGCTGGTCTGGCGCTGTTGGCGGGGTGCGCCGGGGTTGCCGAAGAAACGACGGAAGAGGGGGTCATCGAAAAAGGGGTGGCTGCGGCGCTTGATGATCTTTGTGGTATAAATATTGACCACCGCCGGGGCGGCCGCATCCACGGCAGTGGCATAGGAAACGGGCGCTTTGGCCGCCGCGCCGGCGGCAGCGTGAGTGCGCGCCGATTCCTTGATTTCCACCACCTGGGTCGGCTGGAACAGGTCGGTGGAGTTGATGACGATGAAGACCAGCCCCAGGATCAGGCCTGCGGCGATGCCCTGTACGAAATAGGGTAGTAGTTTGCGCATAAACATGGGCACATACTCTAGCACAGACCCTCCCCTCAAGGGGCAGGTGGAGACAGACGATGGTCGAACTGGACACTCTTGTTGAATATGGTGATGGCCTGCTGGAGGTAATGCGCTTCCAGGACTATGCCCCCAATGGCCTGCAGGTGGAAGGGCGCAGCACGGTGCGGCGCCTGGTGGCGGGGGTCACGGCCAGCCAGCAGTTGCTGGAGGCGGCGGTGGCCGAAAATGCCGATGCAGTACTGGTGCATCACGGCTATTTCTGGAAGAACGAGTCTCCCCGTGTCGTGGGCATCAAGCGCCGCCGCTTGCAGACCCTGCTGGATAACGGCCTCAGCCTGCTGGCCTATCACCTGCCGCTGGATGCCCACCCCCGTTATGGCAATAATGTGCAGCTGGCGCGGCGCCTGGGGCTGCGGGTGGCAGGGGAGTTGATGGTGCCGGACAGTCAGGGGCTGGTATTGCAGGGGGAACTGGAGACGCCAATGACGGCTGCGGTGTTCAGTGCTCATGTGGCCCAGCGCCTGGAGCGCCCGCCCCTGCATCTGGCGGGGGACAGGGCTGTGATCCGGCGCATCGCATGGTGCAGCGGTGGTGCGCAGGGCTATTTCCCAGTGGTTGCCGCCAGCGGCGTGGATGCCTACCTGAGTGGCGAGGTGTCCGAGTTCGCCACTCATGTTGCGCGGGAAACGGGGGTTCATTTCTTCGCGGCAGGCCATCATGCCACAGAACGTTATGGGGTTCAGGCCCTGGCGGCCCACCTGGCAGAGAAATTTTCTCTGCAATGGCGCTATGTGGAACTCGACAACCCAGTATGATTTCTTGGCGGAGTGGCCTGCGCCGGTTTTTTTACATGGCGGGGTTTATTGTTACGATATCAAACAGATAAAAAAAGTCTATTGGAGATACATTTTTTTGTGTGTGGCGGTGGCAGGGGGATTACTTCCAGTGATCTCCAACGCCAATTGTTGATTGCGATACTGAGGTGATTGACAGGGCGGTTTCAGTTAGTCTACGATCTTTAGCTTCACAGCCTGGATAACGAATAACTATCAAACTGTAGCAGGGTGTGTCTCACCATCAGTTTTTTTAGGGTTTCGGTTCAGGTAACAGTGGCGTTTGAGCAAGCACCGCAAGTACGGGATTGTTCAGACACCCGCAGATTCGCTTTGCTCGCCGGTGCGGTTATTCCGGCGATTTTCATCTCTGGGCCCCGGCTCAAAAGATGGCAGGCGGATCAACGAGAAGAAAAGCAACAGGGTGCCGGAAGGATAAAGTGCGCACCGGGCAGGCCGCATTCCCGAAGCGGGAGCGGCTTAACGTTTATCCAAAGTGGAATTGAGGGGGGAGATGTCAAATATTCAGCAGTTGCCTTCAAGGCAGATCTCTAACCGTGGCGCGGGGCTGGTACGGACTTTCATGCGTGGTTTTCTGGCGCCGTTGCTGTTCCCGTTGATTCTGATAGGCGCTTCCTTGGCGCCCAATCATGTCTATGCCGAAGGGGGCGTGCCCAATGCCGTACCGCCCAAGGGCAGTTATTCCGGCAAGCACGTCGAACAACCCATCGAGTTTCCGCACAATATCCATGCAGACGTCAACAAGATCAACTGCATGTATTGTCATACCTATGCCCGCCGCAGCAAGGTGGCCGGCATTCCTCCCACCAGCAAGTGCATGGGCTGTCACAGTATCATTGCCACTGACAAGCCGCGCATCAAGAAGTTGACGGAATATTGGGACAAGCGTCAGCCCCCACCCTGGAAGAAAGTCCACGACCTTCCTGACTTCGTGCACTTCACCCATGAAAAGCACCTCAAGCGCTTCGTTTTCGACAATAAGGGCATGAAAGTGGAGAACGTCTCCGAGGTCTGCGCCTTCTGTCACGGGGAAGTCAAGAAGATGACCGTTGCCAACAAGGTCAAGCCGTTGACCATGGGATTTTGTAGGAGCTGTCACGAGGCCAACAACGGTCCCTTTGATTGTTGGAAATGTCATAAGTAATTCACGCTGTATATGCGCAGTTGTGTGACGAATACGGGGTATCCACGATGAGCAATAGAGTTAACCGCAGGGATTTTCTGAAGATCATGGGCTGGGGAGGCGTGGGCGCTACCCTGGCCGGTTGTGACATGCCTACCACCGTCACCCTGGAGCAGGGCAAGGAAGAGATCACCTCTTATGTGACGCCCGAAGAATATGTCATTCCTGGCGTCGGCGTCTGGTATGCCTCCACCTGCTTGCAGTGTCCGGCGGGATGCGGCGTGCACGGCCGGGTCCGGGAGGGCCGCGTGCTGAAACTGGAGGGCAATCCGGAATCCCCCATCAACCGCGGCCGCCTGTGCCAGATGGGGCAGGCCGGACTGCAGACACACTATAATCCTGACCGCATCACCCAGCCCCTGCTGCGCAAAAACGGCACCCTGGTTTCAGTGCCCTGGCACGAGGCGCTGGAGGCCCTGGAGCAGCGTGCCGGACTATCGTCAGGCTTGAAGGGCGACCGTTTTGCCTGGTTTACCGACACGGTGAGCGGTCACCAGGCGGTGTTGCTGGAGGCCCATCTCAAGGCCATGGGGTCCGAGAACCATTATGTCCATGAGGTGATCAACAACCAGGTGAGCCAGGCGGTGAACCGCGACATGCTGGGCGAGCCTCTACCGCGGCTGCGCTTCGACAAGGCCCGGGCGGTGCTCTCCTTCGGCGCCGACTTCCTGGGGACCTGGCAGTCGCCGGTACACAATTCGACAGAATACGCCAAGTTCCGCAGCGCCCCCCGCGGCGTGCTGATCCAGGCGGAGCCCAACATGAGTCTCACCGGCGCCAATGCCGATCTCTGGGTGCCGGTGCGCCCGGGCACCGAAGGGGTGCTGGCTCTGGGTATTGCCAGCGTCCTGGCCAGCAAACACCGCAAGAAACTGGACATGCTGCCGGCGGCCATACAGGAACTGATCCGCGGCTATGACATCAACGAGGTGGCCCGCATCACCGGCACTTCAGGGAATCACATCATCAAGATCGCCTCCTGGCTCAATGAGCGCACCCCCAGCCTGGTGATCGCAGGGGCCTCTGCCGAGGGCCATGAGCAGGGCTACCAGATCGTCGCCGCCACCATGCTGCTGAATATCATTCTGGGCAATGTGGGCGAGACCATCGAGTCCGCAGGCAGTTTCCCCTTCCCCCAGCTGGCGGCACGCAGCGGCGGCAGCCGCGGCTTGATGGAGTTTGCCCGGGCCCTGGATGAGCAGCGTTATGACGTAGTGTTCTTCCGTGGCGCCAATCCTGTGTACAGTGCACCGGCTGCCCTGCAGCTCGAGGAAAAATTGAACAAGGTCGGCTTCAAGGTGGCGCTCTCCATGTTCCAGGACGAGACCACTGTGCTGGCCGATCTGGTGCTGCCTTTGCACTCGCCGAGCGAGGACTGGGGCACACACGTTGCCGCCTACCAGGGGCAGCAGGACACCATCGGCGTGCAGCAGCCGCTGATGGAGCCCATCTATCCAGAGACCCGCGGTTTCGGCGATCTGTTGCTGAGCCTGCTGAAGATGCGCAAGGTGGCCGGTTATGCCGACTACGAGGATTATTATGCCTATCTGCGCGATGCCTTTACCGCCCTGCCGGCGGTTCTCAAGGACGGCGCCAGTGACGACGGATTCTGGGCCGCCGCCCTGCAGCGCGGCGTGATCACTCTGCCGGCACGCAAGGGCAGCCTGACGGTGAAGACCCTGGCCCTGGATGTGGTGCCAGGTGACAGTGATGGCGGCGATTACCCCTACCATCTGGTCCCTGCTGCGCGCCTGGGCATGTGGGATGGCCGGCATGCCAACCTGCCCTGGCTGCAGGAGGCGCCGGATCAGATTGCCAAGGTGGTGTGGGATTCCTGGGCCGAGATACATCCCAGCACGGCCCGCAGGCTGGGGGTCAAGACCGGTGATACCGTGCGCATCGCATCACTGCAGGGTTCCATCGAGGCCAATGTCTATGTCTACAAGGGCGTCCATCCCGATGTCATCGCGGTGCCCATGGGGCGGGGTCATGAGAGCTATGGCCGCTATGCCCAAGGGCGTGGCGTCAATCCCCTCAAGATCCTCGATCCGGTGACGGAGAGCAAAACCGGCGAACTGGCCTTGCACGCCACCCGGGTGCAGGTCTCCCAAACCAAGACCAAGAAGGAAATGGTCAAGCAGGGTGGCAGCGAATCCCAGGTGGGGCGCCGGATCGTCGCCACGGTGACGGCGGATGTGTTTGAGCGTACTGAAGGAGACGCATAATGTCGCTTAAAAATATTTTTTCAGACTGGGGCAGGTACCGCAAGGGCGCCGAAGAGGGCGGTTTCCACGATTATGAGCACATGTGGGGAATGGCCATCGACCTCAACAAATGCACCGGCTGCAATGCCTGTTCCGTTGCCTGTTATGCAGAAAACAACCTGGCGGTGGTCGGCGAGGAGAAGTTCCTCAAGGGGCAGGGCATGCACTGGTTGCGCATCGAGCGCTACTGGGACGAGCCGGAACTGGGCGAGGACCGGGTGAAGAAGTTCAACCATCATGGTGCCAGTTTTATCCCCATGATGTGCCAGCAGTGCAATGCGGCGACCTGTGAGCCGGTCTGTCCGGTGGCGGCCACCTATCATACCCCGGACGGACTCAACGCCCAGGTCTACAATCGCTGCATCGGTTCGCGCTACTGCTCCAACAACTGTCCCTACCGTCTGCGCTATTTCAATTTCTATTCCTATTATGAGGATTCCTGGCCGGAACCTCTGCAGATGCAACTCAACCCCGACCTCAGTGTGCGCGACAAGGGAGTGATGGAGAAGTGCACCTTTTGCGTACAGCGTATCCGCAGCGCCAAGGACAAGGCCAAAATGGACAACCGCAAGGTGCGCGACGGGGAGTTTCAGCCGGCCTGTGCCCAGACCTGCCCCACCGGTGCCATCGTCTTTGGCGATCTTCTGACACTGCATACGCCGGGTGGCGGCGTGGGCGAGACCCGGGTCGCAAACCTCTGGCGCGACCATCAGGTCGAGTTGGGCAAGGCGCACCAGAGCAAGCAGAATGCGGAGTTGCGTGGTTACCGTGTGCTGGAGAGGCTGAACACGGACCCGTGCGTGATGTATCTGGAGCGCGTGCGCGAAGTCTGAGCGGCCGGGCAACACCAGGCGTATGTGATAACAACCATTTATATGAACCAGATAAAATGGGATCGGTGTGAACATGCAAAGTAAAGATATCAACGAAGACATAAGATGGGCGCAGATCAACGAGGACGTCCTGCGCTCCATGGAGAATCCCCGCATGGGATACTGGATGGCGGTTGTGGGCTGTCTGGGGCTGCTGTCCTTTGCCGTGGGCGCGGAGATCTATCAGTACCGCATCGGTATGGGGCCCGCCAATCTGAACTGGCCGCACATGTGGGACTTGTACATCGCCACCTTCATCTTCTGGATCGGCATGAGCCATTCCGGGACCCTGTTGTCGGCGATTCTCCATATCACCCATGCCGACTGGCGCAAGCCCATCTATCGCTTTGCCGAGGCCATGACCACCTTTACCCTGATGACCGCCGGCCTGTTCCCCGTCATCCATCTGGGACGCTTGTGGAACATGTACTGGGTGCTGCCCTACTTCAGTGACCGCGGGATCTGGCCCAACTTCCGTTCCCCCCTGGTGTGGGATGCCTTCGCCATCTTCACCTATCTCACTTCCTCGGCCCTGTTTCTCTACATCGGCTCCGTGCCTGACTTGGCCATCTGCCGCGACAGTGCCACCGGTTGGCGCAAGAAGCTGTATACCGTGTTGTCCCTGGGGTGGCGCGGTGATGACCGGCAATGGCGCAACTTCCGCAAGACCTATCTGATCATGGCCTGCTTCCTGATTCCGTTGGCGGTTTCGGTGCACTCCATCGTATCGGCGGACTTCGCCGTATCCATCATGCCAGGTTGGCACGTCACCACCTTCCCGCCCTATTTCGTGGCCGGGGCGCTGTATTCGGGTTGTGCCGCCATCATCACGCTGTTCATCATGCTGCGTTACTTCTTCCGCTTCGAGCAGTACATGACCCTGCCGATTCTGGACAAGATCTGCAAGCTGACCTTCGCCATCGCCATGGTCTGGACTTACCTGAACCTCATCGAGTTCTCCTCCATCTGGTACGGTCATGACATGGTGGCCAAGGAACTGCTGATTGCCAAGTTCACCGGGCCCTATTCGCCATTTTTCTGGGCCATGTTGTTCCTGGGATCGGTGTTGCCGTTTACCCTGGCATTCGAGAAGCTGCGTACCAACATACCCGCGATGCTGGTAATCTCGTTGTTTCTCAACCTCGGCATGTGGCTGGAGCGCTGGATGATTGTGACGCCCACGCTATCCCTGTCCTATGAGCCCTTTGCCTTCGATGTCATGTGGCCCAGCTGGGTGCAGTGGTTCATCGTGGGGGGCAGCTTCGGCTGGTTTGGCCTGCTGTTCCTGATCTTCGTCAAGGTGATCCCCTCGGTCTCCATGTATGAGGTGAAGGAGATGATCTTCCATCGCCGCCATATCGCCAGCAAGGATATCGCGTCGGTCATGCACCGCCGTGCCACCGATCCCAAGCCAGGCGCTGAGCAGCCTTCGGGGTCTCCCGGAACACCTGGATTGGAGGGAGCGTAATCATGAGAAAAGGTCGTATTCTGGCATTATTCAGCAACTTCGATGAGGCCTTCGCCGCCATCTCCGACATCCGCCACTACAAGGTGCCCGGCATCTCGGTGGACGATGTCACGGTGATCTCGCCCATCGAGCATCCGGAGATTGAGGAAGTGTTGGGCGAGCGCCCCTCTCATGTGCCCAAGTTCACCCTGGTGGGGGCCACCTTTGGTTTGACCTTCGGCTTCCTGTTTCTGGCTGCGGCCCAGGCGAACTTTACCGTGCAGCCCCAGGGCGGCAAACCGGTGATTCCCCTGCCGTCCAATATCGTGCTGACCTATGAGATGCTGATCCTGTTCGGCGTGCTGTTCACAATCAGCGGTTTTCTCATCGGTGCCCGCCTGCTGCGCAAGCGTAAGAGCCTGTACAGCGAGAAGGTCAGCCTCGACCAGGTAGGAATCGAACTGGAAGTGGACGAGAAGTACATCGAGCCCCTCAAGGAGTTGTTCACCCAGCATCAGGCGCTGGAAATTCGGGAAGAGGTTATCAAATAATGAAGAAGCTGTTTATCGCACTGGCACTGTTTCCTACCCTGGTGTTTGCCTGGCCATGGTCGACAGACATGATGAACCAGCCGAGCATCAAGCCGCAGGAGGGAGTGATGACACCCTTCCCGACACGCTCCATTCCGGTGGCTGGGATCCCCACCAAGGTGGCGAACCGCGAGGAAGCCAAGTCTCTGACCAGTCCCATTCCGGTATCGAGCGCATCCCTGGCCAAGGGCAAGGTCTTGTTCAAGATCTACTGTGCGGCCTGTCATGGCCTGACCGGCAAGGCGGATTCTCCTGTCTCCGGCAAGATCGGCGCCATCAGCCTGGTGGATAGTTACGTTCAGGAAACCCTCACCGAGGGCTGGATCTTCGGCACCATCACCTTCGGTAGTTATGTGATGCCTGCCTACGGTAAGCCGGAGGGGCGTGACGACAAGCGGGGTTCCAATGACCTGTCGGTAGAGGAGCGCTGGCATGTGGTCAATTATGTGAAACACGGCCTGCTGAAGGATGCTCAATCCGAGATGACCCGCACTGCATCGGCTGAGTAACGGTCCTCAACTGTACAGAACGATAAAGAGAAGCGAGGGGTACGATGGAAGAAAATTTCGGTAGTTGGTCGGTATTGACGACGAATTTCCTGATCACTTTATATCTTGCGCTGGGTGGGGTGACCTTCTCGTCCGTGCTTCATCTCGTCAACGGAAAATGGCGCTTTCAGGTGCGTCATCTGGCCTGTTCCTTCGCGGTGCTGTTTCCCGTTGCCGGTGTCCTGCTGCTGGTGTTGCTGGCCAATGGCGAAGCCACCTTCCAGTGGATGGCGCAGACCGCCCATGATGGCGAGCACCATCTGTCGGGCTGGCACAACTATACCTTCCTGGTGCTGCGGGAAATTCTCGGTTTCCTCGCGGTGGCTACGCTCTATGGCCTGTTCATCAAGTATCAGCACCTGAGTGAAGTCGATAGATCACCCGCCTCGCAGCGCAGGTTCCGCAATATCGCTCTGCTGATTCCCTTTGCCTATTTTATCTACGGTTCCATGGTGGCCTGGGATTTCGAAATGACCATGATGCCCGGCTGGCACAGTGCCAGTTACGCCGCCTACCACTTCCAGAGCAATTTTCACATGTTCCTGGCGGCGTTCACGCTGTTCCTGTTCTATCTGTACCGTTCCCAGCGCCTGACCCGGCCCTTTGAGGAATATATCTTCAATTATATGGCCCAGTTCATGCTGGCTATGACCATCCTCTGGACCTATCTCTATTTCACCCAGTACCTGATCATGTGGTACGGGCGTATTCCGGAGGAGATGCATCGCTTCAACAGCATGATGCTGGAGGGCTTTGGCACTCTGTGGTGGACTTTCCTGGCGCTCAAGTTTGTCTTCCCCTTCTGTACCCTGATCTTCACCCCCAATCGCCATAATCCGGTGATCATCACCATCGTGGCTGCTTCCATCCTCCTCGGCACCTGGATCGAGCGCTATACCTGGATCGCTGGGTCCGTGGACAGCCAGTATTATCATATGCCCATGAGTTCCATGTTCGATATCGTGGTCACCCTGGTGGTGTTCGGCGTCTCCTGGTGGGGGGTGCAGAAGACCCTGGAACGCTACCGCCTGGTTCGTAGCGACACCTGATGGCCCGTGATACGGCTGCAGCAAAGGGGCCTCACAAGGCCCCTTTTTTTTGCGTGAATTTTAGGGCCTGTAACACTAATTCAATAGGCACTGCGGGTCATGGAGATGCCCGGCGCATGGTGCCTGAGCCAGCCCAGGAGGCGTTTGACCAGTGGTTCCTCATAGCCACGGAAGCTGTGATCGGCGCCACTGATAAGCAGCAGGCGGTAATTGTCCCTTTCCGTCGCTAACGCGCTGACGGTCTGTACGAGGCCCGCGCGACGTGCGGCCAGCAAATGCCTGGCAACGGTCTTCAGTACCAGTGGCAGGTCGCGCTCAGCGTAGATGTCCAGCATTGCTATTCTGAAGCTGGGCTGGCCGCCGGCCTTCTCCGGGAGATTGCTGCTGTGGGGGCTGATGCCGATCAGTGCACCGATAGCGGCATCCGGGTGCTGCTCCACATAAGCCAAGGCCATCTGTGCCCCCAGTCCATAGCCGATGAGTGCGATATTGCTTACCCCCTTGTCGTTGAGGAAGCCGATGGCCGCAGTGATGCGCCCGGCCACCTCCGTATCCAAGGCTGATTGCTCCGTTGCTTCGAGAGCCTTGCCCGGTACTGGCATCTGCAGTGACAGGGTGCTCCAGCCGTGTTCCGGCAGCAGGCGGCGCAGTGGATCCACCACTTCGGGCCACGCCGGATGGGTGCCGGCCTCGTGAAGGATGATGGCGGCCCCTTCCTGGTGTCCGCTGTTCTCCTGGCGATAGAGGGCGAGAAACTTGACGGCGTCCTTCTCCAGCCAAGTGATTTGCTCCTTGTCGATGCGACTGCTGATGCGCTCGGCCCAGAACTGTTCCTGCTGGGGGACGCTTGGCGCGCTATTGCCAGGGGCTGCTATCACCATGGCCAACAGCAGCGTGGCGCCGCTCGTGAAACGGGGGGGCAGTACAAAGCTGGTGTGTGGCGCTTTCATGGTTGCGGATGAGAAGTCTGTGTGTCTACAGAATATATCGGCGGCCGCTGTTTTCCCTGAACTCGGTGTGGTTTTGGCTGCCGCCGATTCGGCTGCTTGGTGCAATATAGCGCCCAATGGGGTAAAGTTATCTGCTTGTTTTCGTTCTTCCTGAAGAGGCAACCATGAAAGACTACATCATCGCGCCGTCCATTCTGTCGGCAGACTTCGCCCGCCTGGGCGAGGAGGTAAACAATGTGCTGGCTGCAGGGGCGGATATCGTACATTTCGATGTCATGGACAATCATTACGTGCCCAATCTCACCATCGGCCCTCTGCTCTGCGATGCCCTGCGCAAGCATGGTATCGAGGCGGATATCGATGTACACCTCATGGTCAAGCCAGTTGACCGGATCATCCCCGACTTCGCCAAGGCGGGCGCTTCTTACATTACCTTTCACCCCGAGGCCAGTGAGCATATCGACCGCACACTGCAGCTGATACGTGATTGCGGCTGCAAATCGGGACTGGTGTTCAATCCGGCAACGCCGCTGGATTATCTCCATTACGTGCTGGACAAGGTGGACATGGTGCTGCTGATGTCGGTCAACCCCGGCTTTGGCGGGCAGAGCTTCATTCCCTCTGCCCTGGACAAGCTGCGCGAGGCGCGCACCATCATCGACGGCAGCGGCTTCGACATTCGCCTGGAGATCGATGGTGGTGTCAAGGTGGACAATATCCGCGCCATCGCCGAGGCCGGGGCCGATACCTTCGTGGCCGGCTCCGCCATTTTCGGCACCAGCGACTACAAGGCCACCATCGACAGCATGCGGGCTGAACTGGCCCTGGCCAAATCTTGAAGAAGCAATCTTTGGAGCAGCCCGCCATGATTCTCATTGACTTGGACGGTACCCTGGTGGATACGGTGCCCGATCTGGCCCTGGCCGTGAACGTGATGATGGAGCGGCTCGGCATGCCGGTCTATGAGGAGCAGCAGGTGCGCGAGTGGATCGGCAATGGTGTCGACCGTCTGGTGCGGCGTGCCCTGGTGGGCGCCTACGAAGGTGAACCCTCCCAAGCCCTGTTTCAGCGTGGCTATCCTGTTTTCATGCAGGCCTATGAGGAGAATGTGTGTCAGGACAGCCGTCCCTACCCCGGCGTCGTGGAGGGTTTGGAAAGACTGCGCGCGGCCGGTTATCCCCTCGGTTGTGTGACCAACAAGGCGGCGCGTTTCACCGAGCCGCTGCTGGAAAAACTGGGGCTGGACAAGTACTTCCAGATCACCGTCAGTGGCGATACCCTGGCGAAAAAGAAACCCGATCCCGAGCCCCTGCTGTATGCCGCCGGTTTTTTCAAGGTGCCGCCGGTGGAGTGCTTGATGGTGGGTGACTCCATCAATGATGTGCAGGCGGCGCGGGCCGCTGGATTTCGTGTCGTCTGCGTCAACTATGGTTACAACCACGGCCAGGACATCCGCGATGCCCGCCCCGATGCTGTGATCGATTCCCTGGACCAGCTGCCGGAACTCCTTGCCTGAGGTTGGTGCCTGATGGCTGTCACTCCAGCCCTGTTCCAGTCGCTGCAAGAGGAAGGCTATAGCCATATCCCCGTCATGCGCGAAGTGCTGGCGGACCTGGATACCCCACTGAGCACCTATCTCAAGCTGGCCGACGCTCCCTACTCCTACCTCTTCGAATCGGTGCAGGGTGGCGAGAAATGGGGGCGCTATTCCATCATCGGCCTGCCCTGCCGCACCTTGCTGCGGGTGCGCGGCCACGAGATTACCGTGGAGCAGGACGGCGCGGTGACGGAGCGCCTGGAGAGCCGCGATCCCCTGTCATGGATCGAGGCCTATCTGGCCCGCTTCAAAGTGGCGCAGCTGCCGGGCATGCCCCGCTTCGCCGGCGGCCTGGTGGGCTATTTCGCCTACGATACGGTGCGCTACATCGAACCGCGTCTGGCACACAGCGGCAAGCCCGACCCCCTGGATACCCCCGATATCCTCTTGCTGGTGTCCGAGGAAGTGGTGGTATTCGACAATCTGGCCGGCAAGCTCTATCTCATCGTCCATGGCGATGCCGCCCGGGACGATGCCTGGGAGCGGGCCCAGCAGCGTTTGGATGAGTTGGCGGCGCGCCTGCAACAGCCACTGGCCTATCCGGCATCCAGCGCCGGCGGCCAGCCGGTGTTGGAAAAGGACTTTGTCTCCGGTTTCAGCCGCAAGGGTTTCGAGGCAGCGGTGACACGCATCAAAGACTATATCGTCGCGGGTGATGTGATGCAGGCGGTGCTTTCCCAGCGCCTCACCATTCCCTACCAGGCGCCGCCCCTGGATCTGTACCGGGCCCTGCGCAGCCTCAATCCCTCGCCCTATATGTATTACATGGACATGGGCGGTTTTCACATCGTAGGCTCCTCCCCCGAGATCCTCACCCGCTTGGAAAACGGTGAGGTGACGGTACGGCCCATCGCCGGCACCCGCCCGCGGGGGGACAGCGAGGAGCAGGACCGCGCTCTGGAGGAGGAATTGCTGGCCGATCCCAAGGAGCGCGCCGAGCATCTCATGCTCATCGACCTGGGGCGCAACGATGTGGGGCGTGTGGCGCGCACCGGCAGCGTGCGCCTCACCGAGCAGATGGTCATCGAGCGCTACTCCCATGTCATGCACATCGTTTCCAATGTCACCGGCAGCCTGCAGGAAGGCTTGAGCGCCATGGATGTACTGCGCGCCACCTTTCCCGCCGGCACGGTGAGCGGAGCGCCCAAGATCCGCGCCATGGAGATCATCGATGAACTGGAGCCGGTGAAGCGCGGTATCTACGCCGGGGCCGTGGGATATCTCGGCTGGCATGGCAACATGGACACCGCCATCGCCATCCGTACCGCAGTGATCAAGGACGGGCATCTCCACATCCAGGCCGGCGCCGGTATCGTGGCCGATTCCGTGCCCGCCAGCGAGTGGGAGGAAACCATGAACAAGGGACGCGCCATGTTCCGCGCTGCCGCCCGGGTGGCAGCCGGGCTGGCAGGTGGGGGAGGGGGGTGACGCCAATCATTCGATGAATGATCAAGAACTTGTTATGCCCGGCGCCAACAGGCCCAGCAAGCTGCCGCGCACCATGGAGGCCGGCAGTGATTCAGTAAGGGCTTTCCTGTTTGAGCCATCGCTTCCCACTTGTCAGTTAAAAACCTATTGACAGGGCGGTTTTTTGTAATGATAATGATTCGCATTAAATGACTGCATGTTGGAGCGGATCCATGGCTGTACGAAAACCCATCCCTGAGTCCCGGCGCAATAGCCTGGTCGCTTTGTTTTGTTCACTACTGCTGGTGTTGTTGCCCACTGCGGTGAGGGCCGACAGCGCCGAGGCGGTGCTCCATGCCTTGGATTATATCGCCGTGGACTATCCCCCCACCGTGTCCAACGGACAGGTGCTTGATAGCGGGGAATACGCAGAACAGGTGGAATTCAGCGCACACCTGCTTACGGCCATCGCCGGACTGCCCGCCGCAGCGGGTCGTGATGCGCTCATGGAGCAGGCCCGCTTGCTGTCGAGGAAAATCCGGGCCAAGGCCGACGGTGCGCTGGTTGCCCACAGCGCCCGTGAGGTGGCCCGGCAGATTGCCCGCATCTATGAGGTCAGGCAGACCCCGCGCGTCGTCCCCGACTTGGCGCTTGGTGCCAGGCTCTTTCATGACAAATGCAGCGGATGCCATGGCGTCGCGGGTTATGGCGATGGCCCGGCTGCGATCCGCCTGGATCCCCCGCCCATCAATTTCCACGACCGCAGGCGCGCCATGGAGCGCAGCGTCTATGGCCTCTACAGTGCTATCAGCCTGGGTGTGGAGGGCACCAAGATGCGTGCTTTTCGCGACTTGTCGGAAGCACAGCGTTGGTCCCTGGCCTTTTACGCCAGCAACTTTGCGTTTGGCGACGAGGAACGGCGCCTCGGTGAAGAGGCATGGCGGCATCAGCCGCTTGCCGTCCTGAAGGGCATCGACGGTCTGGCCAGCAAGACACCTGCGGATCTTGCCGTCCTTGCCGGTGAGCGGGGCTTGGTGCAGATGGCCTATCTGCGCAGCCATCCCGAGACAGTGATGAAAAATGTCCACCCCATCGATAGCGCTGTGGAAAGGCTGGACGCCAGCATCGCCAGTTACCGCAGCGGTAATCTGGAACAGGCCTACCGCGAGGCGCTTTCCGCCTATCTGGACGGGTTCGAACTGGCCGAGCCGGCGCTCCGCATCACCAATCCTGGGGCCATGAAGATGCTGGAGGGGCAGATGATGGCCTATCGCCAACTGATCCAGCGCAAGGCGCCTCTCGCAGAGGCTGAATCCAGTTATCAGGCCCTAGTGCGGGGGCTGGACGAGGTCCGCAGCAGTGGCAGCGGCAGTCAGATCTCTGCCAAGGCCGATGCGGCCAGTGCGGCGGTGATCCTGTTGCGTGAGGGCCTGGAGGCGATTCTCATTCTTGCCGCCATCACTGGCGTCCTGATCAAGACCGGGCGCCGCGACGCGCTGCCCTATCTCCATGCCGGCTGGGTCAGCGCCCTGTTGCTGGGCGGCGTCACCTGGGCGGTCTCCACCTATTTCTTTGCTATTGGCGGCAGCAACCGTGAACTGACCGAGGGCATCACCGCGCTGCTGGCGACGGCCGTGCTGGTCTATGTCGGTTTCTGGCTGCACGGCAAGAGCAATGCCAGGCGCTGGCGGGAATTCGTCGATAGCAAGATCAAGGGTGCGCTGCAAGGACGCGCCCTGTGGGCATTGACCGCGGTTGCCTTTCTTGCCGTTTATCGTGAGGTCTTTGAAACCGTGCTGTTCTACCAAGCCCTGTGGATGCAGGCGGGGCCGGGACCGCATGTCGCCCTGTGGAGCGGCGTCGGCGTCGGTCTGGGCATCCTCTTGCTGCTGGGCTGGCTGATCCTGCGTTTCAGCATGCGCCTGCCATTGAGGCTCTTTTTCAACATCAACTCCATCATCCTGTTTGTCCTGGCCTTGGCCTTCTCCGGCCACGGGATTGCCGCGTTGCAGGAGGTGGGCCTGCTGTCGATCACTACCATCCCGCTGCCCAAGGTCGAAGTGCTGGGGATCTACCCCACTGCTGAAACCGCCCTGGTGCAGCTTATCATCGCCGCCCTGATCATCGCCATCATGATGCGTGAGCGCTTCACTTCCCGCAGCGCCGAGCCGGCGACTGTCTGAGCAGGCTGCGTCACATCTCCCTGCCTGTGGATTCTTCTCAGGCAGGCCCCGTCAGCAGAGGCCTGGCCAGGGGGGCTTACAGCGATGTCTTCCTTGGCGTCTGCCTCATCGCTCTCCCCCGAGAGCCTGACGGCGGGCTCAAAGCTTCCTAAAGTTTCTCCTGCGCTTGGCAAGGTCGAAGTATCATTGGCACTGAGTCCGCCCTGAGTGAGGTCAGATGCCCAGCCACGATAAATCAGATGACGTCCCTGCCGCCTTCCACAGCCTCCCGGTTGAAGAACTGATCGCAAAACTGGGTGGCCGGGCCGACACCGGGATAACGCAGCGGGAAGCCGCGCGCCGTCTGGAGCAATACGGACCCAATACGCTGCGCACCGTGCGCCGCATCCCCTGGTATGCCATCTTGTTTCGTCAGTTCATCAATGTCCTCATTTTTGTCCTTCTCATCGCAGCCCTCGTTTCTTTTGCCATCGGTGAGCTGGGTGATGCGGTCACCATCCTCGCCATCGTGGTGCTCAATGGTCTTCTCGGTTTCATCCAGGAGTGGCGGGCAGAGCAGGCCCTGTCCGCCCTGCAGCGCATGCTGGCGCCGCGTTGCAGGGTGTTGCGCGATGGCCGTGAGCAGGAGATCGATGCCCGCGATCTGGTGCCTGGCGACCTGGTGCTGCTGGAGGCCGGCGACCGTGTGCCTGCCGATCTGCGCCTTGTCGAGGCCATCAACCTGAAAGTGGACGAGTCGGCACTCACCGGTGAATCGCAGGCGGTGGTGAAGGATGTCACGCCCGTCGCCGCCGATACCCCGCTGGCCTTGCGCCACGACATGGCCTGGATGGGCACTACAGTGACCAACGGCCGTGCCCGCGGCGTGGTAGTGGCCACAGGCATGAATAGCGAATTCGGCCGTATCGCCCACCTGACCCAGACCGTAGGCAAGGAGGCCACTCCGCTACAGCGCAAGCTGGCGGTGTTGGGCAGGCAGCTGGGCATCTATTCCGTGGCCATTTCCGTGGTGGTGGCCGCGGCTGGCTGGGTCATGGGCAAACCGCTGCTGGAGATGTTCCTCAGCGGTGTATCTCTGGCGGTGGCCGTGGTGCCCGAGGGCCTGCCGGCGGTGGTCACCATCGCACTGGCCCTGGGTGTGCGCGCCATGGCGCGCCGCCGCGCCCTGCTCAGGCGCCTCCAGGCAGCGGAGACCCTGGGCGCGGCGACGGTGATCTGCAGCGACAAGACCGGCACCCTGACCCGGAATGAGATGACTGTACGCCGAATCTGGTTGTCTACGGCAGAGATCCAGGTCACCGGCGTTGGCTATGAACCGCGAGGATACTTCGCGGTGGCCGGTGAAAAACTCGACCCACACCGGCACCCGGAGTTGTTGGCCCTGCTGGAGACGGGGCTGGTGTGCAATCATGCCCGCTTGATGAAGGACGAGAGGGGTTGGTGGCAGATCGGCGCGCCCACTGAGGCGGCCTTGGTAGTGGCCGCTTACAAGGCCAGGCTGAGGCCGCCAGCACGGGCGCGCATGGTCAGCGAGTTCTCTTTCGATTCCGAGCGCAAACGCATGACCATCGTCGAAAAGACCGACCATGGTCTGCGCGCCCATGTGAAGGGGGCGCCGGAGGTAATCCTCGCCCGTTGCACGCACATCCTCGATGGCGAGCGGGAGCGTCCTCTCACCACCGCCGACCGCGAGGCAGTGGCCAAGGCCAACATACGCATGGCCGAGGACGGACTGCGCACCCTCGCCCTGGCACGCCGCCGCTTGCCAGCGGATATAGCGCTGGATGACGGTGCGGTTGAACAGGAGCTGACCCTGCTGGGTGTCGTGGGCATCATCGACCCGCCGCGCCCGGAGGTGCCGGAGGCCATTCGCACCGCCCACCGGGCTGGCATCCGCATCATAATGATCACCGGTGACGCCGCCGCCACCGCGCTCGCCATCGCTCGTCATATCGGCCTGCCCGTGGATCAAACACTCACCGGCAACGAACTGCAGCGCCTCGATGACGCGGCCCTGCTGGCCATCCTCCGTGACAAGCATGTGCTGTTCGCCCGCACCACGCCGGAGCACAAGCTGCGCATCGTCAAGATGCTGCAGCAATTGGGGCACGTGGTGGGCATGACCGGAGACGGCGTCAATGACGCCCCGGCGCTGAAGAAGGCCGATATCGGCATTGCCATGGGCAAGCGCGGCACCGACGTGGCCAGGGGGGCGGCAGACATGATTCTCAGTGACGACAACTTCGCCTCCATCATCGGCGCCATCGAGGAGGGCCGGCGCCAGTATGACAACATCCAGAAGTTTGTGCGCTATCTGCTGTCGTCCAACACCGGCGAGGTGTTGGCCATCCTGGTCAATGTCCTGCTCGGCGGTCCCTTGATCCTGCTGCCGGTACAGATCCTGTGGATGAACCTGGTGACCGATGGCATGACAGCGGTGGCGCTGGGCGTAGAGCCGGCGGAGAAGGGCGTCATGCAGCGCCCGCCGCGTGTCGCCCGGGAGCCCATCCTCGATCGTAGCGGCATCCTCATGATCGCCCTGCTTGGCGGCTACATCGGGCTGGCCACCCTGGCCTTGTTTCATCACTACATCCGGGAGGGCACGGAGGCAGAGATTCTGCTGGCGCAGACCGTGGCCTTCACCGGCATCATCGTCCTGGAGAAGATGAATGTATTCAATTTTCGCACCTTACGCCAGCCGTTGAGGTCTGTTGGCCCGTTTTCCAATCCCTGGCTGCTGCTCGCCTGGGGTGTGACCATTGCGCTGCAGGTGTGCGCCGTGTATCTGCCCTTCCTGCAGGAGGCCCTGCACACGGTGCCCCTGGGCTGGGAGGACTGGGCATTGATCTTCCTCGTTGCGCTGCCCGTCGTCTTCGTCAGTGAGTTGTGGAAAATGCTGCGCAGGCATAGTGCCCATGCCCAGTCAACACGCTGAGCAATCTGCTGCGCTTGTCAACGCAGTGCTTGGTGAGCCGGCTGAGGGTCGTGTCTTTACTGTAGCCTTGCCGAGGCCGGGTAGGGGGCAGGCCGGATGCGCTGGTGCAGAAATGGGGGCATGAGATCGTTTTGCTATACCAGTATTGACTGGCTGCGCTAAAATAGGCCGCAAATGGAGTTAGCTGCACAGTGCAGTTCGAGGAGAAGGAGATTCCATGCTTGATACCATCTATAAGTGGCTTGAACAGATCGGCTATCCCCATCCGATTCACCCGACAGAAGTTCATATGCCAATAGGCTTGATCGTTGGCGCGTTGCTGTTTAGTTTGGCGGGCAAGCTGTTGAAGAATTCTGCCTTGGCCCAAACAGCCCATTACTGCACTATTCTCGCCTTTATTTTTCTCTTTCCAACGTTATTGTTCGGCTACATGGATTGGCAGCACTTCTACGCCGGTGCCTGGCTCCATGCCATCAAGGTAAAGCTTGTTTTGGCATCTGTTCTTGTGGTTTGGGTCGCTGCAGGCCTTTATTATGCCAGGAGCAAAGGACTTGGGTCAGGATACGTGATGCTCAATTATATTGTCTCCTTCCTCATGGTCGTGGTGCTGGGTTATTTTGGCGGGAACCTGGTATATGGCAAGGCGCAACGCACGGCTGTCATCCCCAAGGCCTATCTGGCGGGGATGAAGGTATTCAATGAAAATTGTGCCGCATGCCATCCCAAGGGCGGTAACATCATCGACCCGGACTTCCCAATAGTGAATTCAAGATTCACACGTGATCCGGCAGCGTTTCTCCGCTTTATCCGCGCCCCCTTGCGAGCAGACGGTTCTCCCGGCGCTATGCCCGCTTTTCCCCCCGATACACTCACCGAGAAACAGGTGGAGGACCTTTACGGATATATCGTGCATGTGCTGGAGAAGCGCAAGCGCGAATGAGCGGCAGGCGCTGTAGGGCACCCATATCTACCGTTAATGCGCTACGCGCGTTACCCCATTGATGGTGAGCACACGCACCTTGTCACCCACTTTGAATTGCACCTTGGGATCCACCGCCTGTACCACCGAAATGATCTCGCCGTTTTCCAAGCGCACGGTGACTTCCACCCCATCCTTTCTCGTGATGGCCTCTTCCGCGGCGCTGCCCGCCAGGCCGCCGGCGACTGCACCCGCGATAGCGGCGATTGAACTGGTCGTGTCATGCCCCACCGTACTGCCGGCAAGACCGCCGATCGCCGCACCGGCCGCCGTACCAATCGGTGTTTTGGTGCCTTCGATATGCACCGCCCGCACATTCTCCACCACGCCGAAAGCCACTTTCTGTATTCGCCCCACATCTTCCCGGGAATAGCTTGTGCCGGTCTGCTCAGAAGCGCAGCCGACGATCGCCAGTGGCAATACAAGCACAATCATAATGACAGTAAGTTTTTTCATGTCGGTTATCCTCCTTTGCAATTAGGACAGGCCTGGTATCATTGAGTTCCAGATGTCATTTTTCTGGCTGCCTTGCCAATGCAGGCCAGGGGTTTTGCACGGCTCCCCCGGCAGTGGGGCGTTTAAGCTGGATTCCGAAAACAATCAACTGCCTCATTCTCCGAACGTACCACGATGGCATCCAACTCCGCAAAGGCTTCGCGCAGGACATTGACAAGCGGGACATTCGCCGCGCCAGCGATATATGGGGCCGAGGGGGGCGCAGTGGGCCATTATCCATTTCAGGGCAAAAAGGGTTACACTGACAACGCCCCGGAAAGCAGCTGCCTGGTAGCCGGCAGTGAAACGGCCGTGTCTCCGGCTGACTCAGAAGATTGATCATGCGCGTCCCACTGGTGCTTCAAGCCGCTCGACAGTATGATTGTGCTGTTATGCTATTGATGATCGACAATTACGATTCCTTCACCTATAACCTGGTGCAATATCTGGGAGAGTTGGGCGCCGAGGTGGAGGTTCACCGCAACGACTGTATCGATATCGCGGCCATCCGCAGCTTGGCGCCGCAACGTATCGTCATTTCTCCGGGCCCGTGCACACCCAATGAGGCGGGGGTCTCCCTGGAGGTGATCGACAGCTTTGCCGGACGGATACCCATCCTCGGCGTCTGTCTGGGCCATCAGAGCATCGGCCAGGCCTTCGGCGGACGTGTGGTGCGCGCCAGGCGGGTGATGCACGGCAAGACCTCCATGGTGTATCACCGTGGTGAAGGGGTGTTCCGGGGGCTGCCCAATCCCCTGGAGGCCACCCGCTATCACTCCCTGGTGATCGATCGTGACAGCCTCCCCGAGTGTCTGGAAATCACCGCCTGGACCGAACAGGAAGACGGGACAATGGACGAGATCATGGGGGTGCGTCATCGCGAACTGGCGGTGGAAGGCGTGCAGTTCCATCCCGAGTCCATTCTCACCCAGTATGGTCATGAGTTGCTGAAGAACTTTCTGGGGGAAGGGTATAATCATTCTGAGATGAGTGAATAGTGATGAGTAATGAGTAATGAGTGATGGGTGCGGATGCTCACAGCAGTATCTTCATGCCCATCACCCATCACCCAT
>CAYRLE010000005.1:0-49542 GCA_964425105.1 uncultured Gammaproteobacteria bacterium
AAGAGAGAGGAGATACGGCCATGCTGTCGCCCCGGGAGCGGGACACCTATGAATTTATCCGCCGTTTCCTGGACCGCCACGGCCATGCCCCCCTGCTGACGGAGATCGCTGCCGGCCTGGGCATCCGCTCCAAGGGCACGGTGCACCGCTACGTGCAGGCCATCGCCCGCGCCGGCCTCATCGAGCTGCTGCCCGGACGCCATCGGGGCATGCGCCTGCTCAGCGACGCCCAGCCCCCTGCCGCCACTCTGCCCCTGCTGGGACGTATCGCCGCCGGCCAGCCCATCGAGGCCATCCCCGACACAGACCATATAGACCTCAGTGAGTTTTTCATGGGACCCAAGCGCTTCGTGCTGCGGGTGCAGGGGGAGTCCATGGTGGAGGCCGGCATCCTGGACGGCGACATGGTGATCGTGGAACAGCGCAGCCATGCCGACAACGGCGACATCATCGTCGCCCTCATCGACAACGAGGAGGCCACCCTGAAGCGCCTACGCCATAACCACGACGGCAGCATCACCCTGTTGCCGGCCAATGCCGCCCTCGTCCCCATCACCTACGCCGCCGGACGCGTGCGCATCCAGGGGGTGGTGGTGGGCCAGTTGCGCAGCTACCGCTGAGGAGAACCGCCATGAAGGACCACAGCCCCCGCCTCTGGCCCCGGGCCATCATCCATATGGATATGAACGCCTTCTTCGCCGCCGTGGAACAGCGCGACTTCCCTGAACTGAAGGGCAGGCCCGTGGCCGTCACCAACGGCGCCCAGGGCACCTGCATCATCACCTGTTCCTACGAGGCGCGGGCCCACGGCGTCCATACCGGCATGCGCCTGCCCGAGGCGCGGCGTCTGTGTCCCGGGCTCATCCAGCGGCCCGCCCGCCCCGAGGTCTATGCGCGGGAGTCCATGGCCATCATGGATGCCCTGCGCGACATCAGTCCGGATATGGAAGTGTTCTCGGTGGACGAGGCCTTTCTCGATGTCACCCGCTGCCAGCGCCTCCACGGCACCCCCTTGCGCATGGCGCGCATGGTGAAGGAGCGGGTGTGGGCGGCAAGCCACGGTCTGCGCTGCTCCGTGGGAGTGAGCGGCGACAAGACCACCGCCAAGTTCGCCGCCAAGCTGGTGAAACCGGACGGCCTCACGGTCATTCCCCCCTGGGAGGCCCCGCAGCGTCTGCAGGATATCCCCGTCACCGCCCTGTGCGGCATCGCCGATGGCATTGGCAGCTTCCTGGCCCGCCATGGCGCCCATGTCTGCGGCGACGTGGGACGCCTGCCCGTCAGCGTCCTGGCGCGACGCTTTGGCAATGTGGGGCGGCGCATCTGGCTCATGTGCCAAGGCCGGGACCCGGACAAGATCCATGGCGAGGCGCTGCCGCCACGCAGCCTGGGCCATGGCAAAGTGGTGCCACCGGGCACCCGGGATGGGGAACTGCTGCTGACCTATCTGCAGCACATGAGTGAAAAGGTGGCGACGCGCCTGCGGCGCAACGAACTGGAGGCGCAGACCTTCTTTGTCGGCCTGCGCGGCAAGGATGAGTGGTTGGGGAAACGGCTGCGCACCGCCCTGCCCGTCAGCGATGGCGGGCAGATCTTCGAACTGTGCCAACAGTTCATGCACCAGCTGTGGCACGGCCAGCCGGTCTTTCAGGTCCAGGTCACCGCCCTTGCGCCCCGCCCCCGCCACCAGCAACTGACCCTGTTCAACGGTCCCGACGAAGACCATGCCCAGGTCAACGCCGTGATGGACCAGATCAACCGCTGCTATGGAGAATTCACCATTGCGCCCGCCCGCCTCCTGCGGCGCTCCACCATGCCCAACGTCATCGCCCCCGCCTGGAAGCCCAGCGGACACCGGCAGAGCATTCAGGAAGCCGAGGGGCGCTGAGCACTAGCTGTTTTCACTCTGTCTCGGCCTCGGCGGCCGTTTCCCGGCGCGCCGCAGCCTCGGCGGCCTCGCGCTGCTTGCTGTTGCGCCAGTCGCCATAGGCTATGAGCCCCAGCAACAGCACCAGCAGCAGAATCACCACAATTTGCAGAATGATCATGTTCATGGGCGGGATTCTAACATAAGGCGATTCCTGCATCCCATGGGCAATCCTCCTCTTTGGGAAAGGGGAGCGGCAATGAAAAGTGCTTACAAACCGCTGCTGTCACGGCTGCCACTTTCCTGCCCCATCTCGCGGGCCTTCTTATCCGTGAGATCGACACTCTTGTCCTGGTAGATCAACTTGAGTTTGTAATTGGTAAAGATACCCGAGCAGCTGACGGTGATCCGGCGCGGGCCGCTGGCAAAGACGATCCGCGATGAGCCGGTGAATCTTGCCGCCGGATCGGACTTGCGGCGGCCGTATTTTCTGCTGAGCAGCTGTGCGAGCCGCTCCATCTCCGCCTTACAGAGCGACCTGTTTTTGAAAGTACCAACGGCCCGCACGCTGGAGACGGTCTTACTCAGGGGCGCCACCACCACGCTGTATTCGCTCAATGGTTCGTAGGGATGGCGGGGGACAAAGACATAGACCTCGCCGCCTTTATGGTCCTTTTTGTCGACTGGCTGCAGTTCCATGCCGGTAACATCCAGCGCCTCCCCCAGCCTGATGCCAAAGGCCTCTTTGATGGCCACATCGGCGGCATTGGGCGCCGCTGACAAGAGCAGCAACAGCAATAGACTATATCTCATCCTCATGATATCCATCCTTTCTTCACACCTTCTCCAAAGGGGCATTCTGCCAGCGCAACTGCAAAAGCGGAATCTTTTTCAGCAGCGGCTGACTGAGGCCATAGGAGAACAGCGCCACGATATCCACCAGCCAGTCGAGCAGGGAAAAGGAGCGCCAGGGCAGAAAATACTGCACCGTCTCGATCAGCAGGCCATAGGACACCAGCAGCAGCAGCTTGCGCCAGCGGTACGGGGAATGGGGAAAGGCGAAATCCAACAGCAGGGCCAGCACGAAAAAGGCGGTGAAGTGCTGCAGCTTGTCATTGATGTCCTGCACCACCGAACCTTCAAGGGGGGCAAAGGCGAAATAACAAGTCAGCAAGACAGCGCCCAGCAATGCCCAGCGGAAGCACAAAACGTAAACAGATGACATAACAGCCGCTATCCCGAGCCCCTGAAAAAAACGCCCAGTTTACCCGCCGCCGGCAGGGATTGCACGACTGAAGGAGGCGCCACAAAAAAAGGGGTGCATAAATGCACCCCAAATCTTGAGGGAGATGAAAGATGAAAAGGGCGCTGATTGAGCCCCGATCTTTCACCCTGCAGATATTGCATACACCATGCCAGATTCTGGCAATCAATATAAACAAGGACTTAAAAAAACAGCGCCTGCAGGGCGTCGTCATTCCGCCGCCGGCGGCGCCGCTTTTCAGGCAGCCGTCACCACGGTGGCCCGCATTGCCCATCCATGGAGTTTCTTCCCTAATAGAAGGAAGGCTTCAGGCCCCAAGACCTCATTTTGTATCGTCCTGCCAGGGACGGGTAAACTAGGCCCAGCAGCGCCTATTGAATTAGTGTTAACAGGCCCTAACCACATGCCGCCATCCAGACCGCCTCTCTACCTCGCCATCGATCAGGGCGGCCATGCCAGCCGGGCGCTGATCTATGATGGTCGCGGCCGCCTGCTCAGCCAGGCCCACGAATCCATCACCGCCGCCGGCAACGGCGACTACCTGGAGTACGACAGTGAAATACTGCTGCAATCCGTGCAGCGCGCCATCAACCGGGCCGTGGCCGCCCTGGGCAGCGAACGCAGCAGGCTGCGCGCCGCGGCACTGGCCACCCAGCGCTCCAACATCGCCTGCTGGGACCGCTACACGGGAACCCCCTTCGCTCCTGTCATTGCCTGGCAGGACCGCCGCGCCGCCGCCTGGCTGGAAAAACTGCCCACTGCGGACAAACAACGCATCCAGCGCCTCAGCGGCCTGCCGCCCTCGGCCCACTATGGCGCCGGCAAGCTGCGCTGGTGCCTGGATCATGTGCCGGCCGTACAGGAGGCGCTGGCCGACGGCCGCCTGGCCATGGGCCCCATGGCCAGCTATCTGACCCAGCGCCTGACGGTGCAGCAGGCCCTGCTGGCCGACCCGGTCAATGCCTCCCGCACCCAGCTCTGGGGGCTGCAGCGCCGCGATTGGTCACCCGAACTGCTGGGGCTGTTCGGCATCCCCGCCTCCGTGCTGCCCCAATGCGTGCCCTCCCGCCACCCATTCGGCACCGTGGTGGCCGGCGCACAAACCCTGCCCCTGGAAGTGGTGACCGGCGATCAGGCCGCCGCCCTGTTCGCCAGCGGGCGGCCTTGCCCCGCCACCCTCCATGTCACCCTCGGCACCGGCGCCTTCATCCTGTGGCCCAGCGGCAGCAAGCCCGTGTCCTACCCGGGACTGCTCAGCAGCATCGTCCATGAAGACCGGGAGGGGGCGCTCTACGCCCTGGAAGGCACGGTGAACGGCGCCGGCAGCGCACTACAGTGGTTCGCGGACACAGAGGGGCAGAAGGTGGACTACCGGCACTTGGAAATGCTGCTGACAGCGGTAAACGATCCACCCCTGTTCCTCAACGGCATCGGCGGACTGGGCACCCCCTTCATGAAGGCCGATTTCACTTCCCGATTCATCGGCACAGGCGATAGCGACCAACGGCTGGTGGCGGTGGCGGAAAGCATCGTCTTCCTGCTCCAGCTCAATCTGGATCGAATGACCGAGAGCCCTGGCGGGCGGCCTGCGCGGATAGCGGCGGGCGGCGGACTGGCCCGGCTGGACGGCCTGTGCCAGCGGCTGGCCGATCTCAGCGGCCTGCCCGTGGAGCGCAGCAAAGCGCATGAAACCACGGCCTTGGGACTGCTGCGGCTGCTCGCCCCCGCATCCCGTCAGCCACCGCCACCCCCGGTGGACCATTTCCCCCCGCGCAATCAATACACCCTGAGGCAACGCTATGAGTGCTGGAAGGCGCTATTGTATGATGCAATCAGTTCTGGTGAGGAGTGAGGCGTGAGGGGCAAGGCGTGCAAAACAGCTGCTGAGGCAATTCCTGGTGCTCGCGGGGGCCTGCCACAACTCGTCGCCCATCGCGGCTATGCCCGCCGTTACCCGGAAAACACCCTGCCCAGTGTGGAGGCGGCGCTGACTGCCGGCGCGCGCTATGTGGAAGTGGATGTCCAACTCAGCGCCGACCGCGTGCCGGTGCTGTTCCACGACGCCTCCCTGGCGCGCACCACCGGCCGCGACGGCTTGGTCATGGCGCTGGACTTCGAGACCCTGCGCAGGACCCCGGCGGGCGAGCCGCGGCGCTTCGGGGAGCGCTTCCAGGATATCACCATTCCCGCCCTGGCGGAGTTGATGACGCTGCTGCAGGCATGGCCTGCGGCCACGGCCTTCGTGGAGTTGAAGAAGGAAAGCCTGGACCACTTCGGGGATGCAGCGGTGGTGGAGGCGGTCATGGCGGCCTGCGCCCCGTGCGGCGCACGCTGCATTCCCATCTCTTATGAGCGCCGCGCCCTGGAGGCGGCCCGCCGCCAGGGCGCGGCGCGTATCGGCTGGGTGCTGCGCAAGCCAGGCAAGGCCTCCCGGCAGCATGCCCAGGAACTGCAGCCGGACTTCCTGTTCTGCAACCACAGCAAACTGGCACGAAAATCGGATGCCGCCCTGTGGCCCGGTCCCTGGCACTGGGTCCTCTATGAGATCACCGATGCCGCACTGGCCTTGGAGTGGTTCCAGCGCGGCGCCGACTATATCGAAACCATGGCCGTGGGCGAATTGCTGAACCACCCCTTCTTCAGACGCCCAGGAAAACCCTGATGGATAGCGCCGATCTCATCGTCATCGGCGGCGGCATCCATGGCGCGGGCGTCGCCCAGGCCGCGGCCGCTGCCGGCCACGAGGTATTGGTACTGGAGCAGCGCACCCTGGCCTTCGGCACTTCCAGCCGTTCCAGCAAACTGATCCACGGCGGATTGCGCTACCTGGAGTCGGCCCAGTTCGCCCTGGTGAGGGAATGCCTGCGGGAGCGCACCCTGCTGCTGCGCCTGGCCCCGGAACTGGTCAAGCTGCGGCCCTTCCATATCCCGGTCTACACCGACACCAGCCGCCGCCCCTGGCAACTGCGCATCGGCCTCGCCCTCTACAGCCTGCTGGGAGGAGTGGCGCCAGGCACCCGCTTCCGCACCCTGCCCCGCAGCCAGTGGGGGTCCCTCGACGGCCTGGACACCCATGGCCTGCAGCAGGTGTTTCAATACTGGGACGCGCAAACCGACGACGCCGCGCTGACCCGGGCGGTGATGCGTTCCGCACAGACCCTGGGGGCGCGCCTGGAAATGCCGGCGGCATTCCTGTGCGGCGAACTGACGGAACAGGGTGTAGTGGCACACTACGAAAGTGCGGGCAAACAATCCAGCTGCCGGGCGCGGGTGCTGGTCAATGCCGCCGGGCCCTGGGTCAACGGGGTGCTGGAGCAGATCATGCCGCGGCCATCATCTTTGGCGGTGGAGTTGGTCCAGGGCAGCCATATCGTCCTCGATGGCCGTCTCCAACAAGGCTTCTACTATCTGGAGGCGCCCCGGGACCGGCGTGCGGTCTTCGCCATGCCCTGGCGACAGCAGATCCTCATCGGCACCACCGAGCTCCCTTACCATGGCGACCCGGCGGCCGTGGCCCCCACCCCTGCGGAGATCGCTTATCTCCTGGAGACCTTCGCCCATTACTTCCCCGCCTACCGCGGCCTGCAGCAGGCGCAGGTGCGGGAGGCCTTCGCCGGCCTGCGAGTGCTGCCGGCCAGCCCCGAGCGCGCCTTCAACCGCCCGCGGGAGACCATCCTCCACCCGGACCGTGAACGTCAACCGCGCCTGCTGAGCATCTACGGCGGCAAGCTCACCGCCTACCGCGCCACCGCGGAAAAGGTCATGGCCCGCCTGGCAGCCAGCCTGCCCGCGCGCAAGCCCCGCGGGGATACCCGCAAGCTGGTGCTGAGGCGTGAGGCGTGAGGCGTTGCTACCCCGGCGGCCAGCCCATGGGCCGGCCGCCCAGCACGTGGAGATGAAGATGGAAGACAGTCTGGCCCGCCCCGGCGTTGCAGTTCATGACGGTGCGGTAACCCTTTTCATGAATGCCCTCTTGGCGAGCCACTTCCTTGGCCGCCAGGTAAATCCGCCCCACCAGTTCGGCATGGGCCTCCTCCAGATCATTGATGGTGGCAATATGCTCGCGGGGCACCACCAGCACATGGGTGGGTGCCTGGGGATTGATGTCGCGGAAGGCCAGCACCGTATCGTCCTCGTAGACCACATCGGGCTGGATCTCGCCGGCGATCATCTTGCAAAACAGGCAATCTGTCATGGTCCTCGTCTCCTCTGTTCGTAAACAGCAGTGAATAAGGGGGGAAGAGCAATGAGCAGGCAGTGGTGCACTGGCAACATCGTGTCATCCATCACTCACACAACACCCTCACTACAGCGCTCTCCAGCGAGCCGTCGT
Source organism: uncultured Gammaproteobacteria bacterium (assembly GCA_964425105.1). Classification (GTDB taxonomy): domain Bacteria; phylum Pseudomonadota; class Gammaproteobacteria; order SZUA-140; family SZUA-140; genus S012-109. The sequence goes on from CAYRLE010000005.1 coordinate 7,465, forward strand.
CTGCCAGCGCCAGCCAGCGGTAAGCGGGCTGCGCATCTTCGTCCACGGCGAATTCCTCGGCATCGGGGCGGAACTGCACCATGGTGGAGGGTGTGCCCAGCAGGCGCACGCCCCTGCGCAGTTCATCGTATTCCTGGTGGATATGACCCCACAATACGGCGCGCACCTTGTCATGGGCATCCAGCACGGCGAAGAAATCTTCTGGATTGTCCAGGTTGAGGCGCCGGTCCAGCCAGGCGCAGCCGCAGGGACGGGGGGGATGGTGGAGGCAGACGACGGCATACCCCTCCTCGTGTTTGCCCAGCAAGCGGTCCAGGGCATCCAATTCAGCGGTTTCCAGGTGCCCGCCCACCTCGCCGGGCACGGTGCTGTCCAGGAAGATCAGGCGCCAGGCGCCATATTGCGCGCTGCGCCGCCAGCTCACCGGCGGTTCCGCCAACTGCATCCGCATCTCAGCGGGCAGGTCGTGATTGCCGGGCAGGCAGTGCACTGGCATTCCCAGCGTGGCGAAATAGCGGCGCAGCCGCCCATAGGCCGCGGCCTCGTCATGCACCAGGTCGCCGGTCAGCAGGGCGGCGCTGCAGCCCGCCTCCCCTTGCCGCGCCGCCGCCAGCACCGCCTGCAGGGTGGCATCGGGGCGCACCCCGTAGCTGACATGTCCGGGATCGGCGAACAGATGGGTATCGCTGAACTGGAGAAGGCGAACCATGGCGCGGCCTCAGTCCCCGGCCGCCCCGCTGTCGCTCACCACCTCGAACATCTCCAGCACATTGCGCCCCGCGTACATCTCCGGCGGGGTCTGGCGGGCCTTTTCATGGGCGCGGACGAAGGATTCACTGCGTGTCCAGGCCTCGAAGTCCGCCTTGCTCTGCCACAGGGTGAGCACCACATGATAGTCGCTGCTGCCTTCCGCCGGGCGCAGGATCAGATTGCGCACGAAGCCCGGCGACTGATCCACCAGTCCCTGGCGGTTGCGGAAATTCTCTTCGAAGTCTTCCCAGAAGGCCTTGTTGACAGGAATGCGATTCATCACTACGAACATATCGGATCTCCTCTGTTCGCGGCCCGTCAGCGGGCGGGCCGCCTTGCCACCACATTGTCGCGCAGATAGACCGGCAGGGCCTGGTCGGCGCTCACGGCGGCGCCTTCACGGTAAAGTTGCGCCCCCAGCAGCGCGATGTCGCGGGCGCGGGGAAAGCGCTCTCCCGCATAGGCCGCCAGCTGCGCCCCCAGGTGCGCGGCCAATTGATCGCCATAGCTCTGCCAGGCCGTGCCGGCACCCGTCCAGTCCCCCGGCGGCGGCAGGGGCACGGCCTGCGGCGGGCACACGCATTCTCCACCCACCACCCCCATCACCCCCGAGCCGCCCAGGCGGTAGGCACCCCAGTAGACCTCCCCCATGCGGGCATCGATGCCCGCCAACACCTGTTCTACGCCCTGCTCGCGGTACATGCCCTGGGCCAGGGCGGCGAGAGAGGACACGGGCACCACCGGCAGGGAAGCCCCCAGGGCGATGCCCTGGGCCACGCCGGCCGCAATGCGCAGCCCGGTGAAGGCGCCGGGCCCGCGCCCGAAGGCCAGCACCTCCATCTGCGCCAGGCCCAGGCCGGCCTCCTGGAACAGGGACTCCAGCATGGGCAACAGCAATTCGGCATGACGCCGCGGTGCGATTTCATAACGCTCCAGCACCTCGTCATCCAGCAGCAGGGCAGCGGAACAGGCCTCCGTGGAGGCATCGATGGCCATCAGTTTCATAGACTGTCCGCCTCCACGACGGCTGCCGCCTCCCTGGCAAAGAAGGCCTCCACGTCCGCCAGTTCGCGGCTGCGCGTCATGGGCGGCAGATTGTTGAGAAAGACCCTGCCATAGGAACGGCTCAGGAGACGGGGGTCACACAGCATCAAGATGCCGCGGTCGTCCACGTCCCGGATCAGGCGCCCCACCCCCTGCTTCAGGGTGATCACCGCATGGGGCAGCTGGCAATCCCGAAAGGGATTGCCCCCCGCCTGGCGCAGGGCCTCGGCACGGGCCTGGAACACGGGATCGTCGGGCGGCGCGAAGGGCAGCTTGTCCACCAGTACGCAGGACAGGGCCGAACCGCGCACATCGATACCCTCCCAGAAACTGCTGGTGCCCAGCAGCACCGCATTGCCCAAGCGCCGGAACTCGTCCAGCAGTTCGCTGCGCGATGCCTCGCCCTGTACCAGCAGGGGGTAAGGCAAGGACGCCTGGCGCAGCAGAACCGCCGCTTCGCGCAGGGCACGGTGACTGGTGAAGAGCAGAAAGGCGCGCCCGGCACTGGCGCGCAATACCGGCAGGGCCGCTTCCACCACCGCGGCGGTATAGGCGCGGCTGCCGGGCTCCGGCAGGCCAGGGGGCAGATACAGTAAGGCATGGTTGCGATAATCGAAGGGGCTCTCCCAATGGGCCGTGTCCGTTGTGCAGATGCCCAGGCGGTCCGTGAAATGATCGAAGCGTTCGCCCACTGCCAGGGTGGCGGAGGTGAACACCCAGGCGCTGTGATAGCGTTCCATGCAGCTCTGAAAGGTGCTGGCAATCTCCAGCGGCGTGTCATGGAGCACGAAGGTGCGCCGCGTGGTCTCGAACCAGGTGATCTGCCGGGCATCGGGCTCGGCGTTGAAACTCGCCAGCCGCTCCCCCAGCAAACGGCAGCGCTGCCAGCAGTTCTCCAGGCCCTTGCCCCGCTCCGCCACCTGCTCCAGCATGGCCGCCAGCCGCCCCGCAGCATCCTGCAAGGCCGCCATGGCCGCTTGCACTGCCACCGCACCGCGCACTGCGCGCCACGGGGCGCGGCGGCTGTCGGCGCCCAGGGCGCTGCGCAGGCCGCGCACCGCCTGTTCCAGGGCCAGCACCAGCTCTGGCAGCTGGGGCATGTCGCCGCCCTCCAGATGACCGGCCTTGGCCGCATCCCTTGCCAACTCCAGAAACTGGTTGCCGCTGACGGCGCTGCCGAAAAAGCGCGAGGCGATTTCCGGCAGCTGATGGGCCTCGTCGATGATGAAACCGTCGGCCCCCGGCAGGAGTTCGCCGAAACCACCTTCCTTCAGCATCATGTCGGAAAACAACAGGTGATGGTTGATCACCAGCAGATCGGCCTCCTGGGCGGCGCGCCGCGCCTTCATCACATGGCAGGCGGAGAAATCGGGGCACTCCTGGCCCAGGCAGTTATCGCCGCTGGAGGTCACCTGACGCCACACCGGCGAATCCTCGGGTATGCCACTCAGCTCCTCGATGTCGCCTTGCTCGGTACGCGCAGCCCAGGCCCGGATGCGTCGATAGTGAACGGCATATTGAGGCATCCGGTCGCTGCCCGCCTGTTGCGCCAGCTGCAGGCGGTAGCGGCACAGATAATTGCCGCGCCCCTTGAGCATGGCATAGCGCAGCGGCGCGGCAAGGGCCTTGCGCACCAGGGGGATGTCGCGGTGATAGAGTTGCTCCTGCAGGGTCTTGGTGGCAGTGGAAATAATGATCTTGCGCCCCGAGCGCAGTGCCGGCACGAGGTAGGCCAGGGTCTTGCCGGTGCCGGTGCCGGCCTCGGTCACCAGGGTGCCTCCCTTATCCAGCACGGCGGCGATGCGCCCGGCCATTTCCTGTTGCTGGGGGCGCGGCGCAAAACCCGGCAGGTGGCGGGCCAGGGGACCGTCTTCCCCCAGTAATTCGGCAACACTCAGCATGAGCAGAACAGGCCTTGATCAGGAAATAAGCGGGCAGACAAAAGGCAAGCAGCGGTCACGAAAATGAAATGGCGGCTCAGGTGCCCGACTGGTTGTCCCAGGTCTCGCCGTCCTCGACGCCGTTTTCCCGGGTCCACACCAGGCGCGCGATATTCTTGAAGCGGGCCACCGACATGGCGCCTCGCGAGCTACGGCGCTTGGCCTTGGCCTGCTCCAGGTCCGCCAGAATATGCTCGCGCTCGGCCTCGTAGATCTCGAAAGGCTCCAGGCTCTCGTCCATCAGGACCAGCATGACGCTGTCCCACTCCTGGTCCACCTTGAGTTGACCGATGCGGTAACCGGACTTGCGCTCGTCGAAAATGGCGCGGCCCTTGATCTGGATGCGCTTGCCGGCACGCTGGCCCTTGCCAATGGCATCGTAGCCGCCCACGGCTGCATCGCAAATCTCAAGATCCAGAAGCCGGGCGGCATCGTGCTGGCAAATCTCGCTGCTCACCCCGGCCAGCGGCCTGCCTGTGGCGCGCCGGTAATCCGCGGCCAGCCGCCGCGCCTCGGCGATCAGCTTGTCGACGGAATAGACGCTCATAGCGCCCCTGCCAGTGCATCCCTATGTATCATGCCGGCCATTCTAGCACCTTCGCATGCATGGCGTAACTATAGGATTTTGCTGGAAACCCGGCTAGAAAAACTGACGTTCAAGACAGAAAAAACTGTGGCAGCATGGAAAAGGGGACGGAGGGATTAAAATTTAATCCCTCCGCCCCCTTTTCCTCTCGCGTGCAGCACTAGCGGTGACGGTGCCTATGGCTTCTCATCCTCCTATTGCGTACCGTACCCCGTCGCTTGTAGCTCCTCTTCATTGTTTGTGCCGGTATGGCTTGCTGCCCATAGTTTCTTCCCTGCGCCCCGCTACCCTTGGTCTGCTGGCGGACAGGAAGGTTGTTTGTTACAGGCGAGGTGGGCTTGCTTACACCATAGCCACCGAAATTAATATGGCGGCGGGCACCTCCCATCCTGCTGCGGCCGTTAGCGCCCCCCGCACCCGACAACTGTTTGACACCCCGTCGACCGCGAAACCTGCCTGAGCGCCTGACCATCATCCTGGCCGCAAGCTGGATCTTGCCATCTGACAGGACCTGCAAAACAGGGGGCGCGGAATCGGCGCTCACTGAGTGCAGGCTATGGAGGGTCCCTGGCATATCTACGCTTGCATGCACCATAAAGGAAACACCACCCAATACAGCAAACAGCGCAAGTCCCACACCTATTTTTTTTCGCATTATTTTCATTTGCAACCTCAGAAGTCTTAACCTAACCGTTATACTCGCGGGTCAAACCCGACACTCTCCTCGCTAGATATATCGACCACTCGCTCCTGAACTTGAATTTCCACGGATAAGCGCTCAGCAAATTACAGATCTGCGATGATTGGCATTCACATCGATCGAGCAAGAATCATGGAACCTCTGATGAATTCTGGGCCGGATGGATGGCGATGAGTTAATCAGAGGCTCCTCAAGACATAGCTTGTCAATTCCGCCTCATCCATTATGCTAGCCCCATGAGGAACCAATCAGACACTATGCTGATCCAGGCACTGCAAAACCCGGCACTCTATGATCATCCGGTGACCGGCTTCACGGTGGTGGAAACCCATATCTCCTGGGTGATTCTGACCGGCGCTTATGCCTACAAGATCAAGAAGCCCGTCGACCTGGGTTTTCTGGACTTCTCCACCCTGGAGAGAAGGCGTTTCTATTGCGAGGAGGAGTTGCGCCTCAACCGGCGTCTGGCTCCGCAACTCTATCTCGAGGTCGTGGCCATCACCGGCTCTGTTGACAAGCCCTGCCTGAACGGCAAGGGGCCGGTCATCGAATACGCCGTGAAGATGCGCCAGTTCCATCAGGAACAGCAGTTCGACCGGCTGCTGGCCGGGAACGGGCTGCGCCCTGGGCATATCGACCGGGTCGCGGAACTGATCGCCGACTTCCACGCCCAGGCCGCGGTGGCGGGCCCAGACACACCCTACGGCAATCCGGCGCTGGTCTGGCAGCCGGTGGCGGAAAACTACCAGCAGATTCTGCCTCTGTTGCGGAACGAGAAGGATAAGAAGCGGCTGCACAAACTGCAGCAATGGTTCGAGGGCCAGCGCAGGCTCCATGAGGCGCGCTTCGCGCAGCGCAAGGCGGCGGGCTGCATCCGGGAATGCCACGGCGACCTGCATCTGGCCAACATTGCCCTGTTCGAGGACGAGGTGGTGATTTTCGACTGCCTGGAGTTCAACGAGCGCCTGCGCTGGATCGATGTCATCAGCGACGCCGCCTTCCTGGTCATGGACCTGGAGAGCCGCGGGCAAAGAGCGCTGGCCTGGCGCTTCCTCAACGACTATCTCCACCATGGTGGCGACTATGAGGCGCTGCTCCTGCTGCCCTACTACCTCGCCTACCGCGCCATGGTGCGCGCCAAGGTGGCCTGCATCCGCCTCGGTCAGCTGGGCCTGAGCGACGATGCCAAGACCGCCGCGCTAGAAGAATTCCAGAACTACCTGGCCCTGGCTGAATCCTATACCCGACCGCGGCGCCCCGCCCTGCTCATCACCCATGGACTGTCGGGCTCCGGCAAGACCACTATCACTCAGCCCCTGCTGGAACGCCTGGGCGCGGTACGCATCCGCTCCGATGTGGAACGCAAGCGGCTCTTCGCAATGGACAGCGAACAATCGGCCGCCACGGCGCCGGCGCAGGGACTCTACAGCGCCAGCGCCAGCGAGCGCACCTATCGGCGCCTGGCGGAACTGGCCGCCACGGTGATCGGGGCGGGTTTCCCGGTAGTGGTGGACGCCACCTTTCTGCAACGGCAACGGCGGACGGCATTTCACGAACTGGCGCGGCGCCTGGGCGTGCCCTTTCTCATTCTCCACTGCCACGCACCGGAACCCCTGTTGCGGCGCTGGATCACAGAGCGCCGGGCGGCGGGCGGCGACGCCTCCGATGCCGATCTGGCTGTGCTGGACCACCAGCTGGCCAGCCAGGAGCCCCTCACGGCCGAGGAACGGCAATGGGTGGTGGACATCGATACCGCTCAGGAGGTGGATGGCGAGGCCTTGTGCCGGGAGGTGACAGAGCGTTTGCCTGACGAGTGATGGGTGATAGGCGGCACTCAGCACCAGCCCGGCGGCTGTCGCCGCGCTCATCCATCCTGCATTTCATCCACGCCGGCAGTGCTCTAAATGAGGGCGCCATTGCGCCAACAGGGCCTGGCGCGCCGCAGCATCCGCCCGGCACTCCTGCAGGGCGCGGGACGCCACCTGCAGGCGGGTGGACTGCCATTCGCCGTTGAGGGCGCAATCGATGCGCAGTTCCCAGTCCTGCCCGCGAGGCTCGATCTCAAACAGATAGGCCCGCAAGCCCAACTCATCCAGCAGGGACTGGGCGATGTCCCGGGCCTCGGCAAGTTCTACGGTGGACAAGGGCATCAGTCTATCTCCAGCAGCGGATAACGCTGCAGTTCCTCACGGGTGAACAGGGACAGGCCGCCGCGGACAGTGACCACCACGTTCCAGTCCGGCACACTTTCCATCGGCCCCCCTCCTTTCCATCAGGCCGCGGCATAGTCCTTGAGGCGCACCGGCATGCGCCGCGCCCCCCAGGTCCCCGGCTGGGCCTCGAAGACACCGGCACAGGGGGTATCGCAGAAGCGGCAATGGCCCTCCGCTGTGAGATTCCATTCGCTGAGCACGTACCAGTCGCGGCCGATGAGGCGTTTGCCGCAGTGGTGGCAATAGGTGCTGCCGCCCTCCGGGTCATGGACGTTGCCGGTATAGGCATAACGCACGCCGTTGCGCATGGCGATGCTGCGCGCCCGGCTCAGGGTCTCCGGCGGCGTCGGCGGCTTGTCCAGCATCTTCCAGTCGGGGTGAAAGGCGGTGAAGTGCATGGGCACGTCCGGCCCGAGTTTCTCCACCACCCAGCGGGTCATCTCGTCGAGCTCCTCGTCGGAATCGTTTTCGCCGGGAATCAGCAGGGTGGTGATCTCGAACCAGACATCGGTCTGATGCTTGAGGTATTGCAGGGTGTCCAGCACCGGCTGCAGATGACCGCCGGTGATGTACTTGTAGAAACGCTCGGTGAAGGCCTTGAGGTCCACGTTGGCGGCATCCATGTGGGCATAGAACTCGGCGCGCGGCTCGGGACAGACATAGCCGGCGGTGACGGCCACCGTTTTGATGTCCCGCGCGCGGCAGGCCTTGGCCACGTCGATGGCATATTCGTGGAAGATCACCGGATCGTTGTAGGTGAAGGCCACGCTGCGGCAACCCAGGTCGGCGGCCGCCTTGGCGATGACTTCCGGCGAGGCGGCATCCGCCAAGGTGTCGATCTCCCGCGACTTGCTGATGTCCCAGTTCTGACAAAACTTGCAGGCCAGATTGCAGCCCGCCGTGCCAAAGGACAGCACCGGCGTGCCCGGCAGGAAATGATTGAGGGGTTTCTTCTCGATGGGATCGACGCAGTAACCGCTGGAACGGCCGTAGGTGGTCAGGACGATCTGGCCATCCTGACAGGCGCGCACGAAACACAGGCCGCGCTGTCCCTCATGGAGTTTGCAGAAGCGCGGGCACAGATCGCACTGCACCCGGCCATCCTCCAGACGGTGCCAGTATTTGGTGGGCACCACTTCTTGCAGCTTTTCTTGTGTAGCCATCTGATCACCTCCATGCGTGTTGCTCGGACAACAGAACGGATCGCACTCCATTGCTCCACCCTACTGCACCCGCATCGGCACATCAAGAATCCGTCTCTGACGGGATTGACTCAATATAGCATGATATGTTTTATAAAAGATCGTGAAACAGGAATGCGGTTATTTCCGCGCTTTCCAGTCAAGTATGACGAAGGAGGCGATATGATGTCGACAGTACGGGCGCCTGCAGTAGCGGGCATGTTCTACCCCGACGACCCGGAAGAACTGCGGGCCATGGTCCGCCAGTACCTGCAGGCGGCGCACTCTGAAGATGGGGCGCCGCCCAAGGCCGTGATCGCTCCCCATGCCGGTTATATCTATTCGGGACCCGTCGCCGCCAGCGCCTACGCGCGTGTGGCCCGGGGACGCGGCCGTATCCGCCGGGTAGTGCTGCTGGGACCGGCACACCGCGTGGGCTTCCGCGGTCTTGCCGTCAGCCACGCCGATGCCTTCGCCACGCCCCTGGGACTGATCCCCGTGGATACCGCCACGGTGCAGCGTCTCACCGCCCTGCCCCAGGTCCGCTACCTGGACGAGGCCCACGCGCTGGAGCACAGCCTGGAGGTGCATCTGCCCTTTCTCCAGGAGGTTTTGGATGACTTCACACTGGTGCCCCTGGTGGTGGGCGAGGCCAGCCCAGAGGAAGTGGGCGAAGTGCTGGAGGCGGTGTGGGACGGGCCGGAAACCCTCATCGTCATCAGTTCGGACCTCAGTCATTATCACGATTACGAAACTGCCCGGCGCCTGGATGCCAAAACCTCGCAGGCCATCGAATCCCTGCGTCCCCAGGGCATTTATTATGAACACGCCTGCGGCCGCAATCCCATCAACGGCCTGCTCAAGGCGGCTCGCGATCACGGCCTGCACGCCGCCACCATCGATCTGCGCAACTCCGGGGACACGGCAGGCCCCAAGGATCAGGTAGTGGGCTACGGCGCCTATGTCTTCGAGGAACATGAACAGGCCGCCTGAAACACATCACGCCACCCTTTCCCGACAGCAGCAGGAAGTGCTGTTGGACATTGCGCGGCGCTCCATCGCCCACGGCCTGGAACAGCGCACCCCGCTGCCAGTGGACCCCGCAGCCTATGACGAACGGCTGCGCGCTCCGGGGGCCAGCTTCGTCACCCTTCATCTGGGCGACGAACTGCGCGGCTGCATCGGCAGCCTGGAGGCCCGCCGCCCCCTGGTCAGCGACGTGGCCTGCAATGCCTACGCCGCGGCATTCCAGGACCCCCGTTTCCCGCCGCTGAGCCGTGACGAACTGCCCGCCCTGCGCATTCACATCTCCGTGCTGAGTGAGGCAACCCCCCTGCACTTCATCTCGGAAAACGACCTGCTGCGCCAGTTGCGCCCCGGCGTCGACGGCCTGATCCTGGAAGAGGGTGAAAGCCACCGCAGCACCTTCCTACCCAGCGTCTGGTCTTCCCTCCCCGATCCGCGCCAGTTCCTCCAGCAACTCAAACTCAAGGCCGGCCTGCCGCCGGACTACTGGTCGGACAGCCTGCGTGTGCTGCGTTATACGACCGAATCCTTTGGGGAATAGATCACCCCTTGCCCCTCCTCATCGCAAGAGGTATTGGCTCACAGGCGATCGCGAGGGGGCGGGACGCTGAAGCGGCACTGCCCCATGGAGCCGGGACCGCAGTAACGGCCATCTGTCCAGATGGCACTATCCAGGATGGCACCGCTGAGATCTGCGCCGCGCAGATCGGCGCCGCGCAGATCCGCATAGGCCAGGTTGGCCTGCCGCAGATCGGAATCCCTGAGGTCGGCACCGCGCAGGCTGATGCCGATCATCGTGGCATTCTGCAGATCGGCAGCGCGTAACAGGGCCACGCTGAGTTCTGTATATGAGAAGTCTGCACCCTGTAAACGGCTGCCCGATAGATTGGCCCCACTCAGTTTCATATTCTTCAACACGGCGCCGCTCAGATCGCCACCCTCCAGAATGAGGCCCTCCTTGAAACAGTTGCTCCAGTTGACCCCTGGCGCGGGGGGCTGGGCACAATCGCTGCCCAGTTCGGCGTGCCTGACCGGCACCATTACGATCAATGCTGCCACCGCCAGCAGGAGCAGCAAGGCAATCAGCCCGGCATAGACGCGGCTGTAGCCACCAGTGCCGGCAACAGGGGGGGGAGAGGCCTGCCGTGCGGCACGATGCTGCAGTTCTTCCTCGGCTTCCTTGTGCCTGCGCTCGGGTGTCATATGGCGCCGCTCCATTGCCACCGGCTCCTGTTCCTGACGGCGCACCAACACGCTGCGTTCATCCGCCCAGCGCCTGGCCGCCTGCAGCCGCTCCTGGGCCAGGGGATCACTGGCATCCGCTTTCATGGCAGCGGGAATCAGATCCGGCCAGGCCGACAAGGGCCGCCAATTGATTAGATCACAACTCAGTTCGTCACACTCGCTGATCCGCCCCAGGAGGATATGCCGGGAAACATGCCCCACGGGAAAGGGTCCCTCGATCTGCCCTGCGCGGCGGATGTACCACAGCTGGTGATTTGTCTGTACCTCGTGCTCCATTGCAGACCCCATAGCAGCGACTTGCCCGCAGCCCGCTGCGGGATATAAACACCATGACGATCTATAACAAGCAAAAGGCCTGCCAACATCATCTGGACAGACAAGGAACATTCCTGATACTTTTCAGCGTTATAAATGATGAGCATGTGATTCAGCACCTGGGCCGGCAGACAACAAGGCGCCTCCTGTGGAGGAGGTGGACAACGCCGCAAAAGTCCTGCTCTGACGCCAGAACAAGTTAAATATTGCAAGTGTTTGTGCCGATACCTTGATAGCGCCGCACCGCTGAGTCCCGCGGCCTGCATCAGGGATTGATCACTACTAAAATAAAATGATCGATAAGCCAACAACCAATATGATCAGCTCGCATGGCCACCATACAAAAGACTGAACCCGACTTTCTCCACCACCTGCCTGTCAGCCATGATGCCGAGCCCCAGAGCCACGTCGATCTCGAGGCATTGCATCGCAAGGGCATTTTCATCATTGACGGACACAGCACGGATACGATCCCGGTGGCCGAGATGCTGGCCAAGTCCGGCTTTTCCAACATCCAGACACATGAGCAGCAGGATGCCACCCATCAGGAACTGATCCAGCAGCTACTGAACGAGCAGCATTGCATCGACCTCGTCCTGCTGGATATCAGCCGCAGCGGGCAATATGGCCTGGAATTGTGCGGCGCCATCTGCAGAGAGCGCAAGCTCAGCACGATCCCGCTCATCGTCATCGCCTCCAAAGGCCGCTGGCAGGAGGATTCCATCTACTCTGCCTTTCGTTCCGGCGCCACCGATATCGTCTTCACACCGGTGCAGCGTCTGGAGCTGATTCCCCGGGTCATCTCCGCCCTGTTCCTGAAGCTGGAACGGGACCTGCGTCAGCACCATGAGCTGGAACTGGAAAATGAGCTGGCAGAACGCAAAGTGATCGAGGCGCGCCTCCAGTATCTGGTGTCGCACGATGAACTGACCGGGCTGTGCAACCGGCGCCGGCTGGAACAATCCCTGGAAAGCGCCGTCTTCCAGGCCCGCAACCAGCACTATGCCAGCGCCCTGCTCTATATCGATCTCGACCAGTTCAAGGTGATCAACGACACCGAGGGCCACGCCATCGGTGACCGCTTCCTGATGAGTATCGCCAACAAGCTGCGCCAGGCGGTTATGCCGGAAAACATTCTCGCCCGCATCAGTTCTGATGAATACGCCATCCTGATTGAAAACACCTGTACCAAGGAGGCCACGGCAATCGCCGAGTCCCTGCGCCGCATCATCGACGAATACCGATTCGTCTCCAGCAACAAGAAATACCATATCGGTGCCAGCATCGGTGTGGCATTGATCGAACACAGCGATGAAATCACTGCCAGCGAGGCCCTGGCGCGCGCGGCCCAGGCCTGTTTCGAGGCCAAGACCCACGGCCGCAACATGGTGCATCTGTTCAGCCACAACGACAAGGAAAGCCACATCATCCGGCGCGCCGTGGACTGGGTGCCACGGATCCGGGACGCCATCGCCCACGACCGCCTGTGCATGCATTTCCAGCCGGTCATCGATGTCGCCAGCGGCAAGGTCTATGGGCATGAGGCACTGATCCGCATGCTCGACCACGACGGCAGCCTCATCTCACCGGACAATTTCATTCCCGTCGCCGAGCGCATGGGACTGATCCACGACATCGATCTGTGGGTCGTCAATCATGCCATCGAGATGTTGCAACAGCTGCCCGGCCAATACGACCATCTCAGCCTCAACATCAATCTTTCCATCTACGCCTTTCAGGATCCGGCGCTGCTCACCCTGGTGCGCGACAAGCTGGCGGCCACCGGCGTCGATGCGCGGCGCATCACCTTCGAGATCACCGAGACCGCGGCGACCGGCAGCTATGCCCAAACACGCAAGATGATTAATCAGCTACGGGAGCTGGGCTGCTGCTTCGCCCTCGATGACTTCGGTTCCGGTTTCAGTTCCTTCAATTACATCAAACAGTTCCCGGTGGACTACCTGAAGATCGACGGCAGCTTCATTCGCAACCTGGTATACGACCCCGTGGATCAGCAACTGGTGAAATCCATGATCGATGTGGCCCGCACTCTGGACAAGAAGATCGTTGCCGAATACGTGGAAAACGAAGAAATCCTGGAACTGCTGCGCGAATACGGCGTCAACCTGGCTCAAGGCAATCACATCGGCCTGCCGGCCGCAGCCATGCGCCTTGATGATTAATCTCCCCTCCTTTTGAAGTAGGCGGCACTGCTTTCTTTCTAAAGGGCTGTTAGGGAGTCAGGAGGGATTCACATCCACAGTCTCGCGGTGCAGGCTGACAGCGGCATGCTCTTCCTGCTCCCTGCCCGGGCCATGCAGCCTCATCAGCAACTCTGCTTCGGCACGCACCAAGCCGCAGGATGCGATCAATTCTTCCAGACCGATACCGTTGCGAATCAGTTTCACCGCCTGATGATATTCCCGGTTTACCGGGTCGCGCATTTCCAACTGGTCCTGCCGCTCATGGAGTCGGCGCACCTGCTGTTCCACACGATTCAGGTGGTCGCCCATACCACTGGCGCCGCTGCACAGTGCCGAGATCTCCGCCGACAGGCTGCGCAGGGCAGTGGCCTGTTTGTCCCGTTCCCCCGTCAGGCGCGCATTCATCAGCTGGAGACGGCGAAACAGGACCAGATTCACTGCCAGCAAGGATACGGCCAAGGCAATCAGGAGCAGCAGCAGGGGTGAATCCGTCATCATGGCTCAGGCATACTCATCGATATGGTGATCACGGTCATCGTCAGCTTCGCGCTCATCCTGCGGCGCTGCGGGGCTGTGCCGTTGGTCGCTGTCGGAATGACGCCGCCCCGGCTCCACCCGTTTTCCGGGACGCCGCGGCGCCACCGGGGTTACAGGCTTGATGTTGCCCACGTCCGCCATCGTCGCATCTTGCCAGGCATGCCCGCGCCGCCGCCATGGTCACAGCGCGGAAACGTCCTGCCATTCGCCTTCCGTCAACAACTTGTTGACATCCACCAGGATCAACAGCTGGCCATCCTGGCTGTGCACACCCTGAATGTAGCGGGAGCTCTCCTCGTTGCCGACATTGGGAGAACTCTCGATCTCCGCTGCCCGCAGGTAGACCACCTCGGCCACACTGTCTACCAGCAAGCCCACCACCTGCTCGCCGGATTCGATGATAATGATCCGTGAGGCATCGTCCATTTCATTGGCAGGCAAACCAAAACGCTTGCGGGTGTCCAGCACTGTCACCACGTTGCCACGCAGATTGATGATTCCCAGGACATAATCGGGGGCGCCGGGCACCGGCGTGATCTCCGTCACCCGCAGCACCTCCTGCACCTGCATGACGGCGATACCATAGCTCTCCTCCGCCAGCCGGAATGTCACCCACTGAATGACATCATCCTCCACCTTCAGTTTGTTTTGTTGCATCTGAGCACCTCGTTTCCGATTCACAATGACCTGTTACGCCGCTCGGCGTCAAAAACCCGTATCAAAATCTTACATGCCTAGTAAAAAGCATATTCCATGCCATTGCCGGCTGATCAGCTTGTCATCTCCTTGGTCTTTTCCCCTGCACCCAGCATCGCACACAATTCGTCGACATCCAGCAGGGCGCACATGCTGTCGCTGATGATGCCCCCATACCACGGACGCCGGCCTTTGCCGCGGCGCCAGCGCACACCTTGCGGATCCACCTCGACGACCTCCAGCACCGCATCGCAGGCAAGGCCATAACGGCCCTCGCCTACCAGTACATATTGCTGCCCGTCGTCCCTTGCCGGCGCCAGCTCCTCTTGTTCCACAGCCGCCGGGGTTACGATGGCCGCCGTGTCGACGATCAGCACTTGGCGGCCATGGCGCATCAGAATGCCATGACACCAGTCAGGCAGTCCCGGCAGCTGGGTCACCCGTCCGCCTGTCGCCACTCCCGCCAGCAGGGATAAGGGCGCTGCCAGACGCATGCCGCCCAGTTCGAACAGCAGGGCCTTGAAGGGCTGTCGGGCCCAGCAAGGTACAGTCTCGTCAACGCATGGCGGGCCTTCCTGCACAAGCTCCGCTGCAGCATTTGGCGCACAGTTGCATGGTGGCGGAGTTTCCCCATCCAGGGCTGGAATCTCGGCCAGCAGGGAATCGAGATACTGATGAAGGGCCTCCTGCTGGGTGCAAAGCCTGGTCTGTTGCATGGCATTCATCCTACGGCCAGGGAATAGTCGGGCGCCGCCCTCAGCAGATCGCTCAGCAATTCGCTGTAGGCCCGCGTGCCGCGCGACCAGGGCGCCAGGTGGGAGATGGGTTGTCCGGCACGGCTGGCCTCCCGGAACTGGGTGTCGACGGGAATATAGGAATGCCACAGGGACTGCCGGTAGCGTTCCTGTAAGGTGGCCAGTGTGTGGGAAGAGGCCCGTGTGCGACGGTCGAGCATGGTGGGCACGATGAGATGGGGCAAGGGCCGGCGCCGCGCGTGATTGATCATCTTGAGGGTATGGAGCATACGCTCCAGACCTTTCAGGGCGAGAAACTCGGTCTGCACGGGAATCAGCAGTTCGTCGCAGCAGGCCAGGGCATTGACCATCAGCACCCCCAGCATGGGCGGACAATCCAGCAGTACATGGGCAAAGTTCTCCTGCAGCTGCGCCAGCGAATGTTTCAGTACCAGCCCCTTGCCATGCTGCGCCCCCAGTTGGCGGTCGAGAGTGGAGAGGGCGGTAGAGGCCGGTAGCAGGAACAGATTGTTGACGGCCGTCTGGCGAATGAGATCCTCCCCACCGATCGCCGCCCCGGCAAACAGTTCGTAGACACTGCGCCCGCTGCCATCCGGATCCCCCCCCAGATAAGTGGTCAAGGAACCATGGGGATCCAGATCCACCACCAGCGTGGGACAGCCACGGGATGCCAGCAGGCCTGCCAGCGTGATGGTGGTGGTGGTCTTGCCGACCCCGCCTTTCTGATTGGCAATCGCCCAGATGTTCATCATATCTTGCTCCTCACCCCTAGCGATAATGGGTAATGTCCGAAATGGTGCCGTCCTCAGCGGGGGGCGGGGCGGATGGCGGCTCGGCAGCATGGCCCACCTGCCCCTGCTGCTCCCCTGCTCTCGGGGCCGGCTTGGCCAGCGGTGCAATGGGCGCGCCCAGACTGATAGGCGGTGTGATCAATGCACCAGCTATAGTGGGCGGTGGCACCAACAAGCGTTTGGCAGGAGGGGCCGGCACTGGCAGGGAGGCCGCCTGCGCCGCCGCACTGCGCCACTGCACCGGCTGTAAGCCACTCACCCCGCCAGCCTCAGAGGCCGCCGGCGCCATTGGCGGGGGGGGAAGCGGGAACTCTCCCGGAATTTCGCGCCCTGCAGCAATGCGCCCACCCGCCGGGCCCACTGACCCGACGGCCGTTCCCTCAGGTGTCGCCGGTTCCGTATCATGGCCTGTCGCTGCCAGGGGCTGAGGGATTTCAGGATGCGGGACGGCGGCTTCTGTCACCATCCCCGGCGGCTCGGCCTGCCCCTCGGCGGGCAACAGGAAACGGCGCTGGGCAGCCGTGGCGCGGTCACCCAAGAGGCGTTCCACCTCCTTGTCTGCCAGCACCACGATCACCACGCGCCGATTCTTGGCACGCCCCTCCGGGGTCTTGTTGTCGGCCAGCGGCCGGTATTCGCCATAACCCTGGGCCACCATGCGCTGCGGCGGGATGCCGGCGCCGGCAAAGAGTCTGATGACGCTCGCAGCCCGGGCCGCCGACAACTCCCAGTTGGAGGGGTAGACGATGGTGTTGATGGGCACGTTGTCGGTGTAGCCCTCCACCCGTACGGGATTGGGAAAATCCAGCAGGATGCGTGCCAACTCCTCCAGCACCGGGATGGCACCCTCCTGGAGGCGGGCGCTGCCGCTGGGAAAGAGAATACTGTCCCTGATCTCCACTTCGATCCACAAGGCATTGCGGGTGATGGTGATCACGCCCTGGTCGACGAGGGATTCCAAGGCTTTTTCCACCGCATCGGCGATCTTGCCGATGTTGACCAGATCGCCGCCTTCGGTGAACTGTTCATTCATCAGCGGATCACGAATCAGGCCCTCCAGCGTCTCGGACTGCGAGATATACATCTTGGGCAGGCGCATCATGGCCGGTTTGCGATGGTCTTCCTGGGCAGTGGAAATAACAGGGGCCTTGGACAGGCTGCCGATCTGGATCGGCTGCAGGGACTTCGGCGAAGAACGGAAGGCCGACACCAGGGCATCGGAAAGCACCCGGTATTTTCCTTCATTGACCGAGGAAATGGAGTACATCACCACGAAGAAGGCAAACAGCAGGGTAATGAAGTCGGCATAGGACACCAGCCAGCGCTCGTGGTTCTCATGTTCTTCATGTGCCTTTTTACGCGCCATATCTCCGCATCATTTCGCCAGATAACCTTGCAGCTTCGTCTCGATGTTGCGTGGGTTCTCGCCTTCCGCAATGGAGACCACCCCTTCAATGATCATTTCCCGAAACTGCGTCTGATTGTGAATCAGCCCCTTCAGCTTGTTGGCCATGGGCAGGAAGAACAGATTGGCCATCCCCACGCCGTAGATGGTGGCGACGAAGGCCACGGCGATACCGGAACCCAGCTTGCTGGGATCGGCCAGGTTGTTCATCACATGGATCAGGCCCATGACCGCGCCGATGATACCGATGGTCGGCGCATAACCGCCCAGGCCTTCATAGACCTTGGCCGCCTGGCCGTCCTGATACTCCTTGGTGCCCAGTTCCACCTCCATGATATTGCGAATCGCATCCGGCTCGCTGCCATCCACCAGTAGCTGCAGACCCTTGCGGGCAAACAGTTCCGGTTCATTCTCTGCCAGGGATTCAAGCCCCAGCAGCCCCTCCTTGCGGGCGATGTTGCTCCAGTTGACGATTTTTTCGATGGCCTCGCTGGCGGCCAGTTTGGGCGGAAATATGATCCAGCCGGCCATTTTCATGGCCTTCATAAAGGTCTCCATGGGAGACTGCAGCATGACCGCTCCCACCGTACCACCGGCCACGATGAGAAAAGCCGTCAGCTGCATCAGGGAGGATAGATGACCGCCTTCCAGGGCATTGCCTCCCAGGATGGCGCCGAAGGCCATGGCGATCCCGATCAGGCTGAGGATATCCAAGACTTATGCTCCCTGCGTCAAGGCCATGGCGATCTGGTTCAGGGGCAGGACCGCATCCGCCAGGCCGGCATCGACGACTGCTGACGGCATCCCGGCCACCACACAGGAGGCCTCGTCCTGGACCCAGATGGTGGAGCCCTTCTCTTTCAGCACACGGGCTCCCTCCCTGCCGTCGGCGCCCATGCCGGTGAGGACCAGTGCCAGTGTCTTGCCCGCCACGGCGTGCGCCGCCGAGGTGAAGGTGATGTCTACGCTGGGCTTGTAGGTTTCGCCCTCCTTTGCCGCCGCGATGCGAATCAGATGGCGTTCCCCTTCCCGCTCCAGCAACATCTGGAAGCCGCCCGGCGCCAGATAGGCCGTCCCGGGCTGCAGGACATCACGGTCCGCGGCATGTTTCACGGTGATGCTGCACAGGCCATTGAGGCGCTGGGCAAAAGGTGGCGTGAAACTGGCCGGCATGTGCTGGACCAGAATGATGGGCAGCGGGAAATCCCGCGGCAGCTTGCTCAACACATCCTGCAGGGCAGCCGGCCCTCCCGTGGAGGTGCCGATCAGCAACAGCCGGTATTGACTCAGGTCGCAGTGCGGCAGCGCAGGCGCTGCCGCCGGACGGCCAAGGCGATGTGCCGCTGCGGCGCGGCGCGGCGGCGCGGCCTGGCGCTTCAATCCCCGGGCGCCGATGATGCGTACCCGGGCGCAGAGCTGGCGCTTCGCCAACTCGCGGCTGACCGCCATGTCATCGATGTTCTTGGGCAGAAAATCCACCGCCCCGGCATCCAGGGCCTCCAGGGTTGCCTGCGCCCCCGCAGTAGTCAGCGAGGAGAACATCATGATGGGTGTGGGATGACAGTTCATGATTTCCCGCACGGCCGCTATCCCGTCCATCACCGGCATCTCGATATCCATGGTGATGACATCGGGCTTCAGGCGCGGCACGCTGGCCACGGCCTCGCGGCCGTTGGCCGCCGTGCCAACCACTTCGATATGGCTGTCGGCATCGAGTATTTCCTTGATGCGTTTTCGGAAAAACGCAGAATCATCTACGACCAGCACCGTGACTGACATAATTCCTTCCTACATCCTGTGAGAGTAGTGCTGCAAGAGAGTGGGGATATCGAGAATCAGCGAGATCCGACCATCGCCGGTGATAGTGGCACCGGCGATGCCCTTTGTGCCATGGAGCAGCGCCCCCAGCGGCTTGATCACCACCTCCTCCTGCCCCAGCAGCTTGTCCACCACGAAACCCACTTGGCGGGAGCCGACATTGACCAGCACCACATGCCCCTCCTCAGGCCTGTCCTGGGGACGGTAACTGCCATTGACCAGCCACTTCTTGAGGTAGAACAGGGGTAATGCCTCGTCGCGGATCAGCACCACTTCCTGGCCGTCCACAACATTGGTATGGGAGAGATTGAGGTGGAAGATTTCCGCGATACTGCCCAGGGGCAGTGCGAACACCTGCTCGTTCACCTTGATCATCAGGGTTGGCATGATGGCCAGGGTCAGAGGCACCTTGATGACGATTTTACTGCCCTTGCCCAGTTCCGACTCGATGGCCAGAGAGCCGTTGAGTTGGGTGATCTTGGTCTTGACCACGTCCATGCCGACACCGCGCCCGGAGACATCGGAAATCTCGGTCTTAGTGGAGAAACCGGGCATGAAAATGAGTTGATAGCATTCCTGATGGTTGAGGCGGGCGGCGCCCTCCTCATCGAGGATACCCTTTTCCACCGCCTTGCTGCGCAGCACATCGGCATCCATGCCCGCGCCGTCATCGGCGATGGTCAGCAGGATATGGTCCCCCTCCTGCTCCGCCGACAGCACCACCTTGCCGTTACGAGGCTTGCCGGCTTGTTCTCGCACCTCGGGTAGTTCGATGCCATGATCCACGGCGTTGCGCACCAAGTGCACCAAGGGATCGGCCAGCGCCTCCACCAGATTCTTGTCCAGGTCAGTCTCCTCGCCAATCAGCTGCAGGGTGATGTCTTTGTTGAGACTGCGGGCAAGATCCCGCACCACCCGCGGAAAGCGGCCGAAGACCTTTTTGATGGGCTGCATGCGGGTCTTCATGACCGCCGCCTGGAGGTCGGAAGTCACCAGATCCAGATTGTCCACCGCCATAGCGATTTCTTCATCGGCGCGCGATGACTCCAGGGTCATGAGCCGGTTGCGCACCAGGACCAGTTCACCCACCAGGTTCATGATGTCGTCCAGGCGCCGGGTATCCACCCGCACCGTGGCCTCTCCCTGCCCCACAGCGGTCTCCTTCTTGCCCTTGCCGGCGGACTTCTCTGGAACTGTGGGCTTTGCCGCCGCAGTAGTGGCGACAGAAGGTGGTGGAGTTGGCGTGGCAGCCTCAGGCTTGGACGCCGCAGCCGGCGCTGCGCCGCCCCCCCCGGCCATGCCAGGAGCGCTGCCGCCATGAAGCTGGTCCAAGAGGGCCTCGAATTCATCATCGCTGATCTCTTCGGACTGCACCTCCTGGCCGGCACTTGCCACTGCCGGCTGCGGACTGTTCGCTGCGCCGTCCATCATACCGGTGGCCGGAGTGGCAGGGGCTCCGCCAGGAGCGCCCCCACCATGGAGTTGATCCAGCAGGGCCTCGAACTCATCATCGGTGATTTCATCGCCCCCCACAGGCGGCGCTGTCTCCGCTTCCGTTGCCGAAGCTGTTGCCCCGGCCGTTGCGGCAGGCGCCTCCTCGACAGCAGGCGCCGCAGCCTCGAGCGTGACATCCCCCGCCTTGGCATATTGTTCAAGATGCTGCAACAGGGTTGGGTCGGCGGCCGCCGGTTCCTCCCCCTGATGCACGCTCTCGATCATGGCACTCACCACATCGTGGGCATTGAGTATCACGTCCATCAACTGGGCATCCACGATGCGTTCGCCCTGACGCAATACGTTGAATACGTCCTCGGCATGATGGCAGACCTCTACCAGCGGTGTGATACTGAGAAAACCTGCTCCGCCCTTGATGGTGTGGTAGCCGCGAAAGACGGCATTCAGCAGATCATTGTCCTGGGGACGAGACTCCAACTCCACCAATTGCTCGCCTAACTGTTCGATGATCTCTGTGGCCTCTACCAGGAAGTCCTGGAGAATTTCTTCGTCTTCTGTAAAGGACATGGTCTTGCCTCAAAATCCCAGACTCGATAAAAGATCGTCCACTTCATCCTGGCTCTTCATGGCATCGCTGTCTTCCCGACCGGGAATCTGTGGACCCTGCAGGCCGGAACTGGCCTGCTTGTCGGACGCGGGTGCAGACGCACCATTGCCTGCGCTCCGGCGCGCCGATATCTTGATAAAGTTGATCAGGTTGTCTTCCACATCCTGCACCAGGGTGATTACCCGGCGAATGGTCTGGCCGGTGAGATCCTGATAATCCTGGGCAATCAGGATATCGTTGAGAGAAGCCCTGAGAGCCGTGGTGCGCACCGCGGACGAATCGAGAAAGGTGCTGATCTCCCTGGCCATCTCGCGAAACTGTTCTGCTGACATGTCGCGGGCCAGAAACTTTCGCCACTTGTCACTGACCTCACTGGTAGCGCTCACCATCTCGTCACACATGGGAATGGATTCCTCCACCGCAGTGAGTGTCTTGTGCGCCGCCTGCTCCGTCATCTGAATGACATAATCCAGTCGTTCCTTGGCATCCGGCAATTCATGTTCCATGATGTCGGCCATTCTGGAGTCCACTTTGAAACCGGACAGCGTGTCGTGCAACTCCCGAGTCAGTTTGCCCAGTTCCTGAAAGATTTCCGTCTCATAGATATGAGTCAGATCATTGAGGACCTGTTCCGCATCTTCTATCTGTCCCGCTTCCAGGAGACAGACCAGTTCACGTGCCTGCGTCAGGCATTGCTCGTTGTTGATAATCCCTTCGCTCATAGCGCCCCCTTTGTCATTTGCCATTGATCAGGCGCCGCCTGCAGCGATACGCTCGAATATCTTCTCGATCTTCTCCTTGAGGGTCGCTGCATTGAAGGGCTTGACGATATAGCCATTGACGCCCGCCTGGGCGGCCTCGATGATCTGTTCCTTCTTGGCCTCCGCAGTCACCAGCAGCACCGGCAGAGTGGCCAGTTCCGGGTCACCGCGCACCGCCTTGAGCAGGTCGATGCCCTGCATGCCCGGCATATTCCAGTCGGTGATCAGAAAATCGAAACCACCGCCCTTGAGCATGGGCAGCGCAGTATTGCCGTCATCGGCCTCATTGGTGTTGTTAAAGCCCAAATCGCGCAACAGATTCTTGATGATGCGGCGCATGGTGGAAAAGTCATCCACAATCAGGATTTTCATGTTCTTGTCCAAGGTTACCTCCGTATAACTGTCAGTCGTTTAACAGATGGCCAAGCCGTGACTGCAACCTGATCAGTGCTTGGCTGTGAATCTGGCTGACCCGCGACTCACTGACACCGATCACCGCCCCGATCTCGCGCAGGTTCAGATCCTCATCGTAATAGAGGGTCAACACCAGACGCTCTCTCTCCGGCAGGCCGGCAACCGCTGCGGCCAGATTGCGTTTATAGTCATCCTTCTGTACGCCTTCGAAGGGGCCGGTGATACCCTTGTCGTTCTTCGATTCGAAGCTGTCTTCGCCCTGCCCCATATCCTCGAAGCTCAACAGGCGGCAGCCGCTGGCGTCCTGCAAGGTCTTGTGGTATTCCGTCAGACTCATGTCGAGGGCCGCCGCCACCTCATGGTCGCGGGCATCGCGGCCAGTGGCATTTTCGATCTCGCGCACCGCCTCCGCCACCTGGCGCGCCTTGCGATGCACGGAGCGCGGTGCCCAGTCCCCCTTTCTGATTTCGTCGAGCATGGAGCCGCGAATGCGGATCCCCGCATAGGTCTCGAAGCTCGCGCCCTGCCCTGCATCATAGTTGCGCGCCGCCTCGATCAAGCCGATCATCCCCGCCTGGATCAGGTCGTCCACCTGGACGCTGGGCGGTAACCGGCTCATGATGTGATAGGCAATACGCTTCACCAGTGGCGCATACTGCATCACCAGATCCGCATATTCGTTGTCCCCTTGTTGCAGTGAGATATACATTGCTACGTTATTCATAAAGTTGCCACTTTGTCGTTGGAGTTACTGAACAATCGTTCCACAAAAAACTCAATGCCGCCGCTGGCACGGTCCGGCAGGGGCCAGCCTGCCGCCTTGGCGGCCATCTTCTTGAAGGCCAGCGCCGCCTTGCTGCGCGGATAGGCCTCTACCACGGCACGCTGCTTCTGCACTGCCTTGCGCAGATATTCGTCATAGGGCACAGCACCGCTGTAACTCAGTGCCACATCAAGAAAGCGATCCGTCACCTTGACCAGCTTCTTGTACAAGTCACTGCCTTCCTGACTGCTGTGCACCATATTGGCGAGAATTCTGAAGCGATACAGGCCATGCTCGCGATTCAACAGCTTGATCATGGCATAGGCATCGGTGATGGAGGCCGGCTCGTCGCAGACCACCATCAGCACCTCGTGCGAGGCGCGCGCAAAGGTGACCACGCTGTCGGAAATGCCGGCCGCGGTATCGATCAGCAGCACGTCGGGGCAGAAGCTCAGTTCGCTGAAGGCGCGCACCACCCCGGCATGTTCGGCATGGCTGAGCTCCACCATGCTCTTGACGCCCGATGCCGCAGGAATGATGCGCAGTCCCGCCGGCCCGCTGACCATGACCTCCTCCAAATTGCGTTCGCCGCTGATCACATGAGAGAGATTACTGGTAGTCTGCAGTCCGAGCAGGACATCGACGTTGGCCAGCCCCAGGTCGGCATCCAGCAGCAGTACTTCCTTGCCATCGCGGGCCAGGGCGATGGCCAGATTGGCGGAGACATTGGTCTTGCCCACTCCGCCCTTGCCGCTGGTCACCGCAATGACGTGCACTGGGCGGGGATTGGCGATACGTTGCAAACCTGTCACTTGACTGAAACTCAACTCAGAAACAAGCATTGGCCACTTCCTTGCCGAATGTCAGCGGCGCCAGTTCTTCTTCAATCTTGTCAGCGGCGCGCTCCATGATCTCCACGCTCTGCTGCACCAGTGTCGCGGGACGCGCCGGGTGGATATCCTCCGGCACCCGCTGACCGTCGCAGACATAGGCGATGGGCAACCGATGGCGGATGCTGCCGCTGAGCACGGACCCCAGGGAGGTCGACTCATCGAGTTTGGTGACGATACAGCTCTCTGGAGAGAAGATGCCAAATGCCTGCATCACGTCCTCTACGCCTGACAGCCGGCTGGTCGCGGAAAGTAACAGTATTTTCTTCATCTTGTTTTCTTCACCGTCCAGTATGGTTTTCTGTTGTAAGAGATTGTGGTCGTGCTGACTCATGCCCACTGTATCGATCAATACCAGGCTACGATCGTAGAAGTCGCTGAGAATTTCTGCTAATTCCTGATGGTTGTCGGCGAGACGTACCGGAATATCGAGAATCCTGCCGTAGGTGCGCAACTGCTCATAGGCACCGACGCGGTAGTTGTCGATGGTCACCATGGCGACATGGCGCTTGCCGTAGCGCAGGGCATAGCGCGCCGCCAGCTTGGCCACCGTAGTGGTCTTACCCACTCCGGTAGGACCCACCAAGGCAATCACCCCGCCACGTTCCAGCAGGTCATCCGCCGGTGTCTGGATCTGCCGCGCCAGCAGGCCCAGGGCCTGATGCCAGTGCTGATCGATGTCGCCCTCGCCTGCCACGGCATCGGCAAGCTGACGGCTCAGCGGTGCACCCAGCCCCAGCTTCATCAGGCGCTGGATCAGTTCGGCTTGCACGGGACTGCGCCGCGCCAATTCGCCCCAGGCAAGACCCGAGAGTTGATTCTCCAGCATGCTTCTGAGGCTCTGCAGTTCACCGCGCATTTCCACCAGGGTGGGTTCCTGGCTCCAGACGATGTCCGGCGCCGCAGGCCTGACAGGTTCCGGTCTGGCTTCGCGCCGGTGTTGTACAGGACGCTGTGGCCTTGGCACCCCTTCCGGCTGTGGCTGTTGTTGTGACGGCTCACTCCGGAACATGGATTCGTCGTAATCCACTGCGGCGACGATTTCCACTCCACCCTTGACTTTCTGATTGGATAAGATCACGGCATCAGGCCCCTGTTCGCTGCGTACTTTGCGAATGGCTTGACGAATGTTTGCTGCAAAATAACGTTTGATGATCATTCAACCCATTCCCCGGAATAGTAGTTCCTGCTCGATCCTGTTTCTGCCGCCTAAGCCTCATTCCGTCCGATGCTGGCGACGATCTTGATCTGCTTGTTGTCCGGTATCTCGTCATAGGACAACACGTGGAGATTCGCTATGCTGTGTTTCACGAAGCGCGCCAGCATGGGACGCAGCATTGCGGAAACCAGCAACACCGCCGGCTGGGCCGCCGCCTCCTGGCGCTGCGCCGACTCCATCAGCGACTGATGGATCCGCTCGGCCAGGCCGGGCTCGATCCCGATCCCGCCGCCTTCAGCCTGCATGGAGTCTTGCAATAAGCGTTCCAGGCTGTGATCCAAGGTAATTACAGGCAGATCAGGCCGCAAGCCATTGATATTTTGTATAATCATGCGTCCCATGGCGACACGCAGGGCGCTGGTGAGAACGCCGGGATCTTGACTCGCCGTGGCCTCGGCCGCCAGGTTCTCAGCAATGGTGCGCATGTCGCGCAGCGGGATCTTCTCCTCCAGCAGATTGCGCAGTACCTTGTGCACCACCCCTAGCGGCAGGGTGTCCGGCACCAAACCTTCCACCAGCTTGGGATTGCTCTTGGCCAGGTTGTCCAGCAACTGCTGCACCTCCTCGCGGCCCAGCAGTTCGTGGGCATGGGTCTGCAGCAGGTGATTGAGGTGGGTGGCGATCACCGTGGTGGCGTCCACCACGGTATAGCCCATGGTCTGGGCCTGATCGCGCTGCGCAGCCTCGATCCACACCGCCTCCATGCCGAAGGCGGGGTCGCGGCTGGGAATCCCGGCCAGGGTGCCGAACACCTGGCCGGGATTGATGGCCAGTTCACGCTCTGGATAGATCTCCGCCTCGCCTACGGTGACACCCATCAGGGTGATGCGGTAGGCATTGGGCGACAGTTCGAGATTGTCACGGATATGTACCGCGGGAATCAGAAAGCCCAATTCCTGGGTCAGCTTCTTGCGCACGCCCTTGATGCGTGCCATCAACTGCCCGCCCTGATTCTTGTCCACCAGGGGAATCAGCTTGTAGCCCACCTCCAGGCCCACGGTGTCCACCGGCACCACGTCATCCCAACTCAGTTCGCGGTTTTCGCTGGGCTGCTCCTCGACCACCGGTTCCGCGACCTCCGTCTCCGGGGCCGGGCCGCGGTTGCGCTGATAAATGAGATAGGCGCCGCCGCCGGCCGCCGCCGCCAGGCTCAGAAATACCATATTGGGCATACCGGGCAGTACCCCCAGCACGCCCATGACGCCGCCGGTGACACCCAGGGTACGGGGGTTGTCCAGCAGCTGGCTGACGATCTGGCCGCCCATGTCCTGTTCGCTGGAGACCCGGGTGACGATGATGGCCGCTGCGGTGGACAGCATCAGAGATGGCAGCTGGGCCACCAGTCCGTCGCCGATGGTCAGCAGGGTATAGTTGCGCACCGCCTCGGCAAAGACCATGTCGTGCTGTAGCATGCCGATGGCCAGGCCGCCCAGAACGTTGATGAACAGGATCAATATGCCGGCAATGGCGTCGCCACGCACGAACTTGCTGGCACCATCCATGGAGCCGTAGAAATCGGCCTCCGCCACCACGTCGGCCCGGCGCTGCTTGGCCTCCACCTGATCGATGACCCCGGCGTTGAGATCGGCATCGATGGCCATCTGCTTGCCAGGCATGGCATCCAGGGTAAACCGGGCGCTGACTTCGGAGATGCGTCCGGCGCCCTTGGTCACCACCACGAAATTGATGATCACCAGAATGGCGAACACTACCAGACCCACGGCATAGTTGCCGCCCACCACGAATTCACCGAAGGCCTCGATGACATGGCCGGCGGCGTCGGTACCGGTATGGCCTTCCAGCAGCACCACCCGCGTGGAGGCGATATTGAGTGCCAGGCGCAGCAGGGTCGCCAGCAGCAGCACCGTGGGAAAGGTACCGAAGTCCAGCGGCTTCAAGCTGTAAACGCTGGCCATGACGACGATCAGGGCGAGCGCTATATTGAAAGTGAAAAAGATATCCAGCAGGGTGGGCGGCAGGGGGACCACCAGCATGGCCAGGATTGCCATCAGCAGTAAGGGCGCACCCACCAAGCCGGTGCGCCCCGCCTCACGAAGGTTCATCATCAGCGTCGTATCAGCCATCGTCTCGCTTCTCCAGCATTGTCATTGGCATCTCTGTGCAGGCACCGCCATCATGGGGAGGTGCCTCAGTCATATCGCAATTCATCGGGAATCGGCAGGTCATTCATGTTCGCTGCCTCGTCGCTGCGCCGGTAGGGCCGGCGCCGCAGCTGATAGGTGTAGGCCAACACCTGGGCCACGGCCATGAACAGGCCGGCCGGGATCTCCTGCTGCAGATCGGTGTGGTGATAGATGGCGCGCGACAGCGGCGGTGCCGAGATGATGGGTACATCGTGCTCCGCCGCCAACTCGCGGATCTTGCGCGCCACCAGGCCGCGGCCCTTGGCCACCACCACCGGTGCCCCCATGGCATCCTGGTCATAGCGCAGTGCCACCGCATAATGGGTGGGGTTGGTAATCACCACATCGGCCTTGGGGACCTCGTCCATCATGCGCCGCTGGGCCATCTCTTGCTGCACCTCGCGCACCTTCCTCTTCAGTTCCGGGTTACCGTCGGTGTCCTTGAATTCGTCTTTCACCTCCTGGCGGGTCATGCGCAGCTTACGGTTGTGGTCCCAGAGTTGGAAAGGCACATCCACTGCAGCGATCAGGATCATGGCGCAACTCAGCACCAGGAACGACCAACTCAATAATTCGCCGGCCCTGGACAGCGCTGTCATCACCGAGTAGGTGCCCAGGGCCAGCAGGTCCTCTACGTTGTGCCACAACAGCAACAGGGCGATCACCAGCACCACCCCGAACTTGGCCAGGGCCTTGACTAGCTCCATGAGACTGCGCCAGGAGAAGATCCGCCCCACACCCTTGATGGGATCGAGTTTCTCCCACTTGAAGGACAAGGACTTGGCGCTGAAGCTCCAGCCACTGAGGATCATGGGTGCAAACAGGGCAATCGCCGTGAGCAGGATGAAAAAGGGCATCATGGCCAGCAGGGCATCGGCCATGGCGCCCATGAAGATCCCCGGCATGCGGCTGATATCCATCACATCGGCGCGCTGTAACTGCAGCACATCGCGCATCATGCCAAGGATACCGCTCAGCATGTTGTCGCCGAAGAACAACATGGCCCCCGCCGCCGAGAGCAGTACGGCCATGGTGGTGAGTTCCCGCGAGCGCGGAACCTGGCCCTTCGAGCGCGCATCCGCCTTGCGTTTCGGAGTGGGTTGTTCAGTTTTTTCCTGCGCCGTCTCCTGGGCCATGGCCTATCCCCCGAACATTCCGCCCAGGGCGTGGAAAGCGTTTTCCAGCAGACCGCTGAACTGGGGCAGAAAAACCGGCAGCGACACCAGCATGAAGACGAAGCCCAGGCTCAGGGTGATGGGAAAACCAATGGAGAAGACATTGAGTTGTGGTGCGGCACGCATCATCACGCCGAAGGCGATGTTCACCAGCAGCAGGGCAGTCACCGTGGGCAGGGCAATGAGCACCGCTCCCTTGAAGATCCATCCGGCCCATGTCAGCAGGGTCCACAGGCCGCTGGTGCCGATGGCCAGGATATCGATGGGCATGGTGCGGAAACTGTCCACCAGCACATTGATCAGAATCAGGTGGCCATTGAGGGCGAGGAAGATGAGCGTGGCGATGAGGGTGTAGAACTGGCTGATCACCGGCACTGTAATGCCGTTGGCCGGATCATTCATCTGTGCAAAGCCCAGCCCCATGGTCATGCCGATCACCTGGCCGCCGGACTCCAGGGCGCTGAACACCATGCGCAGCATGAAGCCCATCATGAGGCCGATCACCACCTGATTCGCAGTCACCAGGATGCCCGCCAGGCTGAAGGGCTCCACGCTGGTGGCGGGTTCGATCACCGGCACGATGATCACCGTCAGGGCCAGGGCGAGACCGATGCGGGCGCGCACGGGAATGATCTTGGTGCCCCAGATGGGGGCGATGGTGATCAGTGCCGCGATGCGGAAGAACGGCCACAGATAGGTGGCAATCAGGTCGATGAGTTGTGCGCTGCTGATGGTCACCATGACGCCGCGTGCCTCAGCCGATGAGGAGGGGGATGTCCCCGATGAGACGGGTGGTGAAACTCATGAGGGTCTGCATGATCCAGGAACCGCCGAAGATCATCACCACGAAGATCACCAGCAGGCGGGGAATGAAGCTCAGGGTCTGCTCGTTGATCTGGGTGGCGGCCTGAAACATGCTCACCAGCAGGCCCACGGCCAGCGCCGGCAGCAGTAGCAGGGAGATGATCATGAGCGTCACGTAGATGGCGTTCTGGCCGATGGTCAATACCGATTCCGGGGTCATGGCGCGCCTCCCTCAGACGTAGAAGCTCGAAGCCAGGGTGCCCAGGATCAGGGCCCAGCCGTCCACCAGCACGAAGAGCATGATCTTGAAAGGCAGCGAGATGATCAGCGGCGAGAGCATCATCATACCCATGGACATGAGGACGCTGGCCACCACCAGGTCGATGACCAGGAAGGGGATGAAGATCAGAAAGCCGATCTGAAAGGCGGTCTTCAGTTCACTGGTGATGAAGGCCGGCACCAGCAGGGAGAATGGCACATCCTGCTCCGACTCCAGGTCCCCGGTGCCGGAGATCTGGGCGAACATATCCAGGTCGCTGTGCCGGGTCTGGGACATCATGAAACCGCGGAACGGCGCCGCCGCCTTGCCGATGGCCTCCTGGACGGTGATTTCCTCATCCATGTAGGGTTGGATGGCATTGCCATAGACATCATTGAACACCGGCGCCATCACGAACATGGTGAGAAACAGGGCCAGGCCGATGAGCGTCTGGGTGGTGGGCGTCTGGGCAGTTCCCAGCGCCTGGCGCAGGATCGCCAGTACGATGATGATGCGCGTGAAGGAGGTCATGGTCATCAGCGCTGCGGGTAGCAGCGTGAGGACCGTCATCAGGATCAGCAACTGGATGCTCAGAGTGTAGGTCTGCCCGGCCTCACCATCAGTGCTGACGGTGAGTGCGGTAATGCCGGGGTCGGCCCAGGAGGCGGCGGCAGGCAGCAGCAACAACAACAACAGTAGACAATATCTCATGATTTGCGCTTCTTCTTCAGTTCGCCTTTCAGAAAATCAGTAAATGCCGTGGTCTTGTCCACAGCCCGGGACTCCACCTCGATCACCGGCTCGGCAAAGACATGGAGGGTCTGCACCCGCCCCGGCGACACACCCAGCAGCATCTGGGTATCACCGGCCTGCAGGACGATGACCTTTTCGCGCTGCCCCACCGACAGGCCGGCGACGATTTTCATGTTGTCGTTGACCATGCCGTGGAAACGGCCATAGCGCCGGAAAAACCAGGCGGCGCCGAAGATCACGCCCAGCACCACGATCAGGCTGGTGAGGATCTGCAGCAGCTGGGCAATAGATGCCGGTTCGGAGGTCATGGCAATATCCTTTTTGGGTTGCTGGCGTGATGCTATTTCAGTTTCTTGACCCGTTCCGCCGGACTGATGATGTCGGTCAGACGGATGCCGAATTTCTCGTTCACTACCACCACCTCGCCATGGGCGATGAGGGTGCCGTTCACCACCACGTCCATGGGTTCTCCGGCCAGCCTGTCCAGCTCCACCACCGAGCCCTGATTGAGCTTGAGGAGATTGCTGATGGTGATCTTGCTGCGGCCGATCTCCACCGCCACGGTCACCGGGATGTCGAGGATCATGTTCAGATTGGCGTCGCTCAGGCTGCGCTCCTCGCCCTCATCCTGGAGATTCTGGAAATCGGCGCGCTGATAGTCCGCCGCCTGTTGCGGCTCGGGAGCCACCGCAGCCTCGCTGCCGTCTTCAGCCGCTGCCTGTTCCGCCAG
This sequence comes from uncultured Gammaproteobacteria bacterium, assembly GCA_964425105.1. Lineage (GTDB taxonomy): Bacteria > Pseudomonadota > Gammaproteobacteria > SZUA-140 > SZUA-140 > S012-109. Next base: position 38,645 of record CAYRLE010000005.1, read on the forward strand.
GGCCGCACCCCAGTCGTCTGTGCCTTCTGTTTCATCATTCATGGTTTGCCTCCTGCAACGGTTACCAGTTGCTTGTGATTCTGGTCCCTGACAAGCTCAGTGACCTTGATGGCATTCTTGCCGTTGGAAACACCGAAGACGCCGCGAAATACGGGGATATCCTCGATGCGCGCCGTCACCGTGGTGGGCAGATCGACGGGAATGATGTCCCCGACCTGCAATTCGTTGACATCGCGCATGGTAAGATCGGTCTCCACCAGGGTGCTGCTGACCTCTAACTCCGCCAGCAGGATCTCCTCCTGCAGGGAAATCATCCAGCGCTCGTCAGTGTCCACCCGGTCGCTCTGCACCCCCGCATCCAGCACTTCGCGGATGGGCTCGATCATGGAATAGGGCATGGTGATATGCATGTCGCCGCCGCCCCCTTCCAGTTCGATGTGAAACGTGGAGACCACCACCACTTCGCTGGGACTGACGATATTGGCGAAATGGGGATTCACCTCCATGTTGAGATATTCCGGTTCGATGACCATGACCGGGTTCCAGGCCTCCTTCATGTTGCTGAAGGACTGATCGAGGATGATGCGGATCAGGCGCTGTTCGGTGGGCGTGAACTCGCGCCCTTCGATCTTGGCGTGGAAGCGGCCCTCGCCACCGAAAAAGTTGTCCACGATGGTGAACACCAGTTTGGGGTCGAAGACCATGAGCGCCGTGCCGCGCAGCGGATTGACCTTGATCAGGTTGAGACTGGCGGGCACGAACAGGCTATGGACGTATTCGGCGAATTTGAGCATCTGCACGCCAGCCACGGAGATCTCGGCAGTGCGCCGCAGCATGTTGAAGAAACTGATGCGCAGATAGCGTGCAAAACGCTCATTGATCATCTCCAGGGTGGGCAGGCGCCCACGGACGATACGGTCCTGGCTATTGAAGTCGTAAGAGATGGCCTCCCCGTCGGCTACCGGCTCATCGTTGTCCGTCTCGACGTCGCCGCTGGATACACCATGCAGCAGCGCATCGATTTCGTCCTGGGTAAGCAGATCGTTGACAGCCATGGCCCTTACTGCATCACGAAGCTTGTGAAATAGAGTTCTTCCACCACATTGTCGCCGGTCTGCTCCTTCATGATGCTCTGCACCTCGGCCAGCGCCTCGGCGCGGATCTTCTGCTTGCCGCTGAAGGAACTGATGGTGGCGTAATCCAGATCACTCAGCATCATGAGCAGGTTGTTGCGAATCAGGGGCATATAGGCCTCGATCTTGTCCTTCATCTCAGGATCCCGGGTCATCACCTCCATCTGTACCTGCAGGTAGCGGATCTGATTGTTCTCGACGAAGTTGACCACCAGTGGGTCGCCCAGCTTCACATAGAGAGGCGGGCCCAGTTCCTTCTTGGCTTTCTTAGATTTCTTGGCATGCTTGCCCTCGCCTTTTTTCTTTTTATCGCTAGCCGCTGCGCCATCGCTCTGCTCGGTACTGGCAGCGGCCGGCTCATGATTCAGTGCACCGCTGAAGTAGAGCGTCGCCGCGACACTGACAGTCAGCAGCAGCAGCGTCATCACCACCAGCAGCACTATGAGCAGAAGATTGGATTTCTTCTTCGGCTTCTTCTCCGCCACTTCGTCATCATCCATCTGGTCATCGATTGCCATGTCTGTATCTTCCCTTCACGAAAGTTGTCCTCACCACTTAATAGCAATAGCCATGCCACGTTTACCAGGAATATATTATCTATAATTATCAATTAGTTATTTTCTTTTTCGTGGATGGCGACGAAAGATTGACTGACAAGGGGGAAGGAGAAGGTGCCGGAAACATGGCGGGGGGAATGAGGAGTGAGGAGTGAGGAGTGAGGGGTGAGGGGTGAGGGGTGAGGGGTTCTGTGTAACTGCCCGCTAGATGGCTTCCGCCCGCGAAGGCCCCCTCAACCCCTTTAACCCCTTTCCTCTTGTATCTTGTATCTTTTCTCTGCCTTTAAGCATAGAAATCCACTACGCCATGGCGTACCGCGGTCACTCGGTCGGCCTCATCCGCCTCGGCGTCCGCCGCCTCCTGGCCAATGCCATGGCGGGCGGGATCAAAATCGGCCTCTTCCCCAGTGAACTGCCGTTCCGCCGAATCCTGCTGGGAGACATCGACATCGGCCAGATTCAGGCCGCTTTCCTGAAGGATCTCCCGCAGGCGGGGCAGTGACTCCTCCAAGGAATCCTTGACCAGGGCGTGGGGGGTACTGAAGTGCAGATTGACTTGATCATGCTGAACTGTGATGCGTACTTCGATGGCTCCCAGCTGCGGCGGATTGAGCTTCATCTCCGCCGATTGCATTTTCTGGGAAATGAGCCACTTCACCTGCTGGCCCATTTCGTCGCCCCACTGCGCCTGCTGCATGGGCGTCTGCAACGTCAAGGAGGCGGCCGCCTTGTCGGTACTGTGCGCCTGCACAGGGGCGGGCTGCAAAATGCCCTGGAGCGGAGCGGTCTGCTGCTGGCCGCCGCTGTTGCTATCGATGGCCGAGAGTCCCGCCCCCTGGGCGCTGTCCAGCATGGCCAGGCGCAAGGCGCCTTCATTGGGGGCATCAGACTGAGATTCCTGAGAACCCTGCGCCGTGGCGATCAGCGTCTGAGCTTGCACGGCGCCTTCCGGCAGAGTCCTGACCGGATTGCGGCGCGTCATCAGATCCATGGCGTCTTCTTGCTGCTGGCCTGCCCTGCCTGCCAGGCCTTCATCGTTCATGCCCTGCAACAGCGGATTGATGATCTGGCCTTCATCGCCCGAGGGTTCATCCTCCGTGATGTCAGCAGCGCGAGACCGCAAGGCCGCTGTCACAGCAGAGGCCGGGGGATCACCGGCCAGGGCAGGCACCACCCCGCCTTCACCTGTCTGCCCGGCCTGCAGCAGGGCCGACGGCAAAAGCTTGCCGTCGGCGGACAAGAACTGTCCCTCCTCGGCCGCCTCCAGCCCGTCGGCCGGCAATGCGGGAACAGCCGCATCATCTGCCAAGGCCTGCAACAGGGACTGGGAACGGAGCAGTGTCTGCAGGAAAGGAGGGTTAGCCGCCGCGTCGCCAACTGGCGCGCCGTCCTGGGGCAGGGGCGTGGCGCCAGTGGCCGCAACCGGGAGGGCCGCGGGACTGGCGGGTTTGAGCAGCATCAGGGTGCCGGGGTCATTGAGCATCAGTTCACCTTGTAGATTGCCGGAAACAAGCTTCTCCCGGTAAAAAGGCAAGTATTGTGCCAGTACCCCTCGGCAAAGCTGCTACCCCGGCAAGGGGCGCCGGTGCTGGGCCCGCTCATCGCTCTCCTTCTGTTCCTTCTTCGCTGCCTGACGCTGCTCTTCGACCTCGCAGCGCTGCCGGTACTTGTTCACCGAGCGGTGGCGCAGGCGGGCGGCCTGCCAACCGTCTCTGCGCTGCTCCAACTCCAGCTGGCACTGTACCGTGCACTGGCGTTGCTGCTGGATGGCCGCATCGAGACGGGCGATGAAACTGCGGTATTCATTGAGTTGGGCGATATGCATACCTGTGCCGCCCAGGCGACTGATGCGCTGGGCATAGTCGTGGCGATAGCCTTCCAGTTCCTGCAAGCGCTGCAGCTGTTCCTCCAATACCTGACGGGCCTGACTCAGGGCCAGCACCGCCTCGTCTTCCTCATGGCGCGCCAGCCTGACGACGGTCTGGATGCGTTGCGACTTCTTTCTGCTCATGAGGTCTGCACTACCGCCGGCGGATTATCGAACAGTGCCTCGAGATCCTGGAGGCTCTGTGCCAGGGGCACTTTCTCATTCATGCGCTGCTGCAGGAATTCCACCAAACGGGGATGGACATCCACCGCCTCGTCCAGCTGGGCATCGTTGCCAGGGCGATAGGCGCCCACGGCAATGAGATCGCGACTGGCCTGATAGGTGGAATAGAGGGCCTTGAAGCGCCGCACCAATGTCTGCTGCCGCTCATCGGTGATGTCGTTCATGGCGCGGCTGATGGAGGCCTCGATGTCGATGGCCGGGTAATGCCCGGCATCGGCCAGATCACGGGACAGCACGATATGGCCGTCGAGAATGGCGCGCGCCGCATCTGCCACAGGATCCTGCTGGTCGTCGCCTTCGGTAAGCACGGTGTAGAGGGCGGTGATGGAACCGCCGCCCTGATCGCCGTTGCCGGCGCGCTCCACCAGCTGGGGCAGTTTGGCGAATACCGAGGGGGGATAACCGCGGGTGGCCGGGGGCTCGCCGATGGCCAGAGCGATCTCTCGCTGGGCCTGGGCGAAACGGGTCAGGGAATCCATCAGCAACAGGACCTTGAGGCCCTGGTCGCGGAAATACTCGGCGATGCTGGTGGCCAGCATGGCGCCGTGGAGTCGCATCAGGGGCGGCATGTCTGCCGGCGTCGCCACCACCACGGCGCGCGCCATGCCTTCGGGGCCGAGGATGTTGTCGGTGAACTCCTTCACTTCGCGGCCCCGCTCACCGATCAGGCCCACCACGGTGACATCGGCATTGGTATAGCGGGTCATCATGCCCAGCAGCACGCTCTTGCCCACACCGCTGCCGGCGAACAGTCCCAGGCGCTGGCCGCGGCCGATAGTGAGCAGGGCATTGATGGCGCGCACCCCCACGTCCAGGGGTTCATGGATACGCTCCCGCGCCAGGGGGTTGATGGGCGTCGGCGCCAGAGGCAAGCGGGTATCGCAGTCCAGGGACCCCTTGCCGTCCAGGGGACGGCCGGCGCCGTCCAGGACACGGCCCAGGAGGCCCGCTCCGCCCACGGCCTCGCAGCTACGCCCGGTGGGAATGACGGCGGCATTGGGCACCAGGCCGCGCATGTCCGCGGTGGGCATGAGAAAGGTCTTTTCCCCGGAGAATCCTACCACCTCGGCCTCCACGGGGCGCTCGCCCTGCCCCAGGATCAGGCAGCGGTCGCCCACCGCCGCCTGGCAGCCCACCGCCTCCAGGGTCAGGCCCACCATGCGCGTGAGCTTGCCCTCGACGGTCAACGGCAAGGCTTGTTCGAGACGGGCACGGCGCCGCGCCAGGCGCTCGCGCCAGGCCGTGGCGCGGGTATCACTCGCTGTGGTCATCGTTGCGTTCTCCTCCCAACAGTTCAGTGGCGATGGCCGCCAGGCGCTTTTCGATGGTGGCGTCGATGCGCGAGGTGTCGGTCACCACGCGGCAGCCGCCGCGGCCGATGGCGGGGTCCTCCAGCAACTGCCAGCTGCCCTCGTTGCCGGCGGCCAGGGATTCGCGCGCCAGGACCAGGTCTTCAGGGTTCAGATAGAGGCGGATGTTGCGCGAGGCGATGGGCAGTTCGGCCAGGGCCTTGTGCACTGTTGCCATCACATGGCCGGGATCACTCTTCAGTTCGCGGCGAATGATCTGGCGGGCCACGGCGATGGCCAGTTCGGTGAGTTCATTCACCACCTGCTCGTCCATTTCCTGCAGTGGGCTACCCAGGGTGTTGCAGATATTCGCCAGGCGCTGCGCCTGCTCCTGTGCCAGGGCGCGGCCCTGTGCCAGGCCTTCGCGCTTGCCCAGGGCCAGGCCTTCTTCATAGGCCTGCTGCTGGATCTTTTCCAGCTGGCCGGCGGTCACCATGGGTACCGCCGCTGGCCGGGCACCGGCTGTACCCACCTCGGGCTGCTGCCAGCGCTGGTAGGCCTCGCGATCTCCGCCAGCGATGATCTTAGACAAATTCTTCCGCACCCTTGCCACCGAGAGCGATGTCGCCGGATTCGGAGAGGCGGCGCGCCACCGCCAGGATCTCCTTCTGGGCCGACTCCACCTCGCTGAGGCGCACCGGACCCTTGGCTTCCAGATCGTCGCGCAGCATCTCCGCCGCCCGTTTGGACATGTTGGAGAAGACCTTGGCCTTGAGGTCCTCGTCGGCGCCCTTGAGGGCCAGAATCAGCGTGTCGGAGGCAATCTCCCTGAGCAGGGCCTGCATGCCGCGGTCGTCCACCGCCGCCAGATCATCGAACACGAACATGAGATCCTGAATCTTCTCGCCCAGATCGGCATCGAATTCGTTGATCTGATCCATGATGGTCTCTTCCGCCGAGGGCTCCATGATGTTGAGAATATTGGCCGCGGTCTTGATGCCTCCCACGGTGGAGGATTTGACATGGGCATTGCCCTTGAACTGGCTCTCGATCACCTGATTGAGTTCCTGCAGCGCGGAAGGCTGCAGACGGTCCAGGGTGGCGATGCGCAGCAGCACATCGGGGCGGATCTTCTCCGGCAGCAGGGAGAGCACCTCCGCCGATTGTTCGGGATCCAGGTAGGACAGCACCACGGCGATGATCTGCGGGTGCTCCAGCTTGATGATCTCGACGATGGCACGCGGGTCCATCCATTTCAACTGTTCCAGGCCGCCGGCATTTTCGCCCATCAGCACCCGGTCGATGATATTGCCCGCCTTGTCCTCACCCAGGGCCTTGACCAGGACGCTCTTCAGGTAGTCGTGGGAACCGACACCAAAGGCGGTTTCATTGCTCACCGTCTCCACGAATTCTGTCAACACGGAGGTGGCCTGCTCCCGGGATACATTGCTGAGGTTGGCCATGGCGGCACTGACCTTGTGCACCTCCTTGGGACCGATATGTTTGAGCACCTCAGCCGCCTCCTGCTCACCCAGGCTCAGCAGCAGGATGGCGGCCCGCTCCAGACCACTGACTCCTGAATTATGTTTCGTCTCGGCCATCTCTTGCTTGCTCCCTTATTCGTTGCTCACCCAGTTGTTGACCACCTGGGCCACCCGCTTGGGATCCTGCGAGGCCAGGCTGCGCGCGGCAGTGAGATTCGCATCGTAATCCGACTGCCCCGGCGGCAGGCCGGGGACGCCCTGTGGTCCACTGAGACTCAGCTGGTCCTCGGCCATGCCTGCTGGCAGCGCGCCGCCGGCAGGCAGCGTCCGGGCCGGCAGGTCCTTGCCCTTTGCCGCCAGATCGCGCATCACCGGCTTCAAGACACCGAACACCAGGAGCACCACCAGCAGGATACCCAAACCCTGTTTGCCCATCTCCCAGAGGGCGTCATTCTCCAGCAGGGAAGGCTCGGGCAGCGCTTCCGGTGCCGGCGGAACGGAGAAGGCCGTGTTCACCACATTGACGCGGTCACCGCGCAGGGCGTCGAATCCCACCGCCTCCTTCACCAAGCCGGTGAGACGTTCCATCTCTTCCTTGCTGAGGGGTTCTCTGATCACCTCACCATCCTCGTTGACCACGCTCTTGTCGTCCACTACCACGGCCACCGACAGGCGGCGAATGCCGCCCCCGCCGCTGCGGGTATGGCTGATGGTCTTGTCTAGTTCGTAGTTGCGGGTCACGCGGCGGCTACTGGAGGCGGGGTTCTCGGCAGCCGCCTGGTCAGTGCTGCTGCTCTGGTCGCCCTTATCGCCGGGCTGGTTGGAGACGCTGCCGGGGACACCAGCTGCCAGGGTCCTGTTTCCTGAACTCTGTTCCTCAAAGGTCTGTTCGCTGCGAATGGCGGGCATATCGGGATTGTAGCTTTCACGGGTCTGTTCGCTGACCGTATAGTCGATGTCCGCCGTCACCTGGGCGCGCACCGCACCTTCACCGGTGATGGGGGTCAGGATGTCCTCGATGCGCTTGATGAGATATTCCTCCACCCGTTTGCGGTGCTCGAACTGGGTGGCCGTGAGGCGCATGTCGCTGGAGCCCTCCGCCGTGGTCAGCAGGCGGCCGCGCTGATCGATGATGGTCACCTGTTCCACTTCCATGCCGGGCACGCTGGCGGCCACCATGTGGCTGATGGCCGCCACCTGTTCCTCTCCCAAGCTACGGCCGGCATAGAGATCCACCGTCACCGAGGCACTGGGCTTCTTGCGGTTGCGCACGAAGGCGGTCTGCTTGGGAATGGCCAGGTGCACCCGGGCACTGCGCACCTTCTGCAGGGAAGAGATGGTGCGCGCCAGTTCACCCTCCAGGGCGCGCTGATAACGGGCGTTTTCCATGAACTGGCTGACACCGAAGGTCTGCTGCTGATCCAGCAGCTCGAAGCCGACCCCGACACCCTTGGGCAGGCCCTGGCTGGCCAGCTTGAGGCGCGCATCATGGACATGTTTGTCGGCCACCATGACGGTGCTGGCATCCTTGGACAGTTTATAAGGGATGTCGGCCTGTTGCAGGGCCTGGACGATTTCGCTGACATCCTGTTCGCTGAGGTTGCTGTACAACAGGCTGTAGTTGGGCGTCTGGGACCAGAGCACCGCCGCCACGCCGATTGCCACGCTGGCGGCCAGTCCGACCATGAGACCGATCTGGCGCAGCCAGGGCAGACTGTTGAAGCCGCGTGTCTGGGATACAATCTCGTCACTTTTCACCAATGCCATGGAAGCAGACCTCTCCTGTTGTTCACCTTGTTTGTGTTGCCGATCTTTCCAGACTCATCACCCATTACGCATCACTCATCACGCCTAACGCCTCACCTTCAAACCTGCATGTTCATGATGTCCTTGTAGGCGGAGATCAGCTGATTGCGCACATTGAGCATCAACTGGAATTCCACGCCGGACTTCTGCGAGGCCACCATTACCTGGGCGATATCCACACTGCGGTCGCCCAGTTCGAAGGCCTTTTTCAGTTCGCCGGCCTGCTGCTGGGTTTCATTGACGTGGTCGACGGCATTCTTCAGCATCTGGGAGAAATCCGCCTGCTGTGGTGCCTGTGTTTCCTGAACACCCACGCCCTGGGCCGCCTTGGCGACGGCGCGCAGCTGCGACAACAATTGGCTGGTATTGATTTCACTCATTTTCCTTTCCCCTGTTCACAAACTTGACCGTGTCCTGCTCACTGCGCCGGGATGTCGATGCCCATCTCGCGCATCCGCGCCAGCTTGTAGCGCAGGGTGCGCTGGCTGATCCCCAGCTTCTCCGCCGCAGCCTTGCGGCAGCCCCTGACCGAGCCGAGGGTGTCGATGATGATGCGTTGCTCCTGGCTCTTGAGGTCGCCCTGCAGACTGGCGGCACTCGCTGCATCCTCGCCCACCTCCGGCACTTCGCTGCCGGCGGCCTCGAACTGGATATCCGCGGCATGAATCTCATCTCCTGCTTGCAAGATCAGGGCCCGTTGGATCACATTGTCCAACTCCCGGATATTGCCCGGCCAGGAGTGCTGCAACAACTTGTTGCGCGCTGCCTCGCCCAGCAACGGCAGCGCGCGCCCGGCGCGGGCGGCGCCACTAGCCAGCATGCGCTCCGCCAGGGGCAGGATATCGGCGCAACGTTCCCGCAGCGCCGGCAGGTGCAGGGGAAAAACATTGAGGCGGTAGAACAGGTCCTCCCGGAAGCGGCCGGCCTTGACCTCGGTGCGCATGTCACGGTTTGAGGTAGCCAGCACGCGCACGTCCAATTCGATGAGCTTGCGCCCCCCAAGACGTTCCACTTCCCGCTCCTGCAGGACCCGCAACAGCTTGGCCTGCAGGGAGAGGTCCATTTCCGAGATTTCGTCCAGGAGAATGGTGCCGCCCTGGGCCCGTTCGAATTTTCCGGGACAGGCCTGGTAGGCGCCGGTGAAGGCACCCTTTTCGTAACCGAACAAGGTAGCCTCCAGCATGTTGTCGGGGATCGCCGCGCAGTTGATGGCGACAAAGGGATGGGCGGCGCGCGGTGAATGGGCGTGGATGTAGCGGGCGATGACCTCCTTGCCGGAGCCACTTTCACCACTGATCATCACCGTGGCGTCGGTGGCGGCCACGCGCATCGCCAGGGCGGCGACGCGCCGTGTCTGTTCATCCACCGCCACCATCTGATCGCTGGCGATCTCCTGCTTCATATAGCGCGCCACCATCTCCACCAGGACATCGGCGTCAAAGGGCTTGACCAGGTAGTCCACGGCGCCGTTCTGAATGGCCTCCACCGCCTTCTGAATGGTGCCGTAGGCGGTCATCAGCAATACCGGGATATCCGGCCGCTGGCGGCGGATCTGCTCCAGCAACGCATGGCCATCCATGGGTTTCATCTGTACATCGCTGATCACCATGGCGATCTCCTCCTGGGAAAGGACATCCAGGGCCTCGCGGCCGTTGCCGGCAGCAGCCACGGGATAGCCCGCCAGCCCCAAGGTGTCGCACAGGGCGTCGCGCAGGGCGGGTTCGTCCTCCACGATCAATACACTGGATTGACTCATCTAATGGCTCCTCATACTTGTTGTCTCTCTTTCAATCTGCAGAGCGGAAGGCAGGCAGTTCGATGCCCACCGTGGTGCCTTCCCCGCTATGGGAATCCAGCCACACCACTCCCTGATGGGCACGGATCACGGCCTCCACCACCGCCAGCCCCAGGCCGGTGCCCTGCGCCTTGGTGGTATAGAATGGTTCGAAGACCCGCGCCTGAACCTCGGCGGGCATACCCGGCCCGTTGTCCCGCAAGACGATCTGCAGGGTGTCGCTACCGCCCTTCACCCCGCTGGCGCGGGCCTCCAGTTCCAGCCGTCCGTGATAGCGCTGGCCACTGCTGTCGTCCTGCGCCGCCTGCTGCTTCTCCTCGGCACAGTCGCGGCAGGCGTGGATGGCATTGGCGATGAGGTTCTGCAGTACGCCCAGGAGGGCATCGCGGTTGCCGCGTACACAGCGCCCGGCGCTTTCATCGCGGATAATCAATTCACAGCCCCCAGCCTCCAGCAGGGGAGCCGTCATTCTGTGGGCATCGCGCAACAGGCCGGCGAGAGCGATTTCCTCCTCCCCCAGCTGCTCGCCCTTGGCGAATACCAGCATGTCGCTCACCATGCGCTCCAGATGATCGAGGCAGCCGCGGATCTTGCCCGTACAGCGGCGGCGCTCCGCGGCCTGCATATCTTCGCGGCCGAGATGGGAGAGATAGAGCAGGCAGGATGCCAGGGGAGTTCTGATCTGATGGGCCAGGGAGGCCGCCATCTCGCCCATGGAGGCGAG
>CAYRLE010000005.1:49642-57767 GCA_964425105.1 uncultured Gammaproteobacteria bacterium
TGCACCACACGTCCCTGACCATCCAACACGACCACCCCGGCTGGCAGGGCCTCCAGTACCTGGGTGATGGAGGGCGGCATGGCGGCTGTTGCCGCGCCGTCATGGCTTGATGCCGGTGCCTGGAAGGCGGATGTGGGAAAGGCCAAGGCCTCAGCGCTTGGAGCACGCGCCCCGAATGACTGAGAAGACTCCCGGACCTGACCGGCGGTGATATGGCTCATAGTTGAGTGCCTCTTGAAACTGGAACCGTGAAAAACAAACAGTGCTTTCCACAGTAAGAGGCAATAACCGTGCCGGGACTATGATCTAATTATTTTTCAGTAAGTTATGAATTGATAAAAGTCGAAACGTCAAACTTATGTCGTTTCGTCGACACGCTGAATGCCATATTTGCGCAGCTTTTCCACCAGGGTGGTGCGGCGCAGGCGCAGGCGGTTGGCCGCATGGGCCACCACGCCTTCGGCATCCTCCAGGGCCTGCCTGATGAGTTTGCACTCCAGATTGGTGAGGTGTTCCTTGAGATCGATGCCGTCGCGGGGCAGACGCGGCACCTCGAACTGATCCAGGGTAATCAGGACCTGATCGGGTATCAGCGTTTCCTGCAGGGAGCCAGGCTCCAGTTGATACTTCTCGGGGAGGTCGCGCATGTCCACCACACCGTAGGGATGCATGATCACCAGGCGCTCGATCACATTGGCCAGTTCACGCACGTTGCCCGCCCAGTGATATTGGCTAAGGGCGATCACCGCCGACTGGGTAAGGGTCACCGAGCCCCGCCTTTCGTGCTGCAGGCGGGTGATGATCTCCTTGATCAGCAGCGGGACATCTTCGGCCCGTTCCCGCAATGGCGGCATCTCGATGGGAAAGACATTGAGGCGATAATAGAGATCTTCCCGGAACTTGCCATCTTCGATCATCTGTTCCAGATTGCGATGAGTAGCAGCGATGATGCGCACGTCGGCATGGATGGTCTTGTTGCTACCCACCCGCTCGAAGGTCTTTTCCTGCAGTACGCGCAGCAACTTCACCTGCATCTGCATGTCCATGTCGCCGATCTCGTCGAGGAACAGGGTGCCCCCCTCCGCCATCTCGAAACGCCCCTGGCGAGCGCTGATGGCGCCGGTGAAGGCCCCCTTTTCGTGGCCGAACAGTTCGCTCTCCAGCAATTCCGAAGGAATGGCGCCGCAATTGATGGGCACGAACGCCTTGTTGCGGCGCGCCGAGTGATAATGAATATTGCGGGCCACCACTTCCTTGCCGGTGCCGGACTCACCGAGAATCAGGACCGTGGCATCGGAGTCCGCCACCTGTTCTATGAGGCGGCGCACCTGGCAGATGCCACGGCTGTTGCCCACCAGACTGCGGAACAGTTCCGGAGAGTGCGCCTGCGGCGTCTTGTCCTGGCTTTCGCGGTATACCAGCGCCTGCTGCAGGGCGCTGGTGAGCACCTGATACTTGATGGGACGCCTGACCTGCTCGATGACATGGCTGCCCCCCTTGTCTATCTTGATAGCGGACTTGCCGGAGAGCATCAGCAGAACCGGCGCCTTGGGCGCCCACTCCTTGAGTTCCTTGAGGATAGCAGGGGAATCCTTGAGTGCGCTTTCCGCTACCAGAAAGACACCAACCGCATCGGAGGACTGGGTTTGCTCACGCCATTCTGTTGGGGCGCAGGGATGGACATTTTCATAATCGATGAACTCGAGGATCGATTTGAGGCAGGTGCGCTGCTGTGCATCGGCATCGATGACGATTATGGCATCCATTCTCATCCCCCTGAAACAATAAGAAAACTGGTAATCGCGCCTAGGCTAACGCTTTTCTTATTGCATGTCAAAATATTGTCGCTCCACAACGGGAACCCTCCGGGCATGAATGAGGCCAGACGCCGAACTAGCCGTCCGCCCCCCCCTCCCCGCTTTGCAGCCGCCGGGCCTGGGCCACGCTGCGCCGATGCTGGCGAAAAATGAGCTTCTCCAGCCAATTCTGGACGGATTCGCTCATGTGCTCGAACTTCACGGTCACCAGAAAGCCGTCGTGCGCCTGCTGCACATCCTGCACCGCACCCAGCAGCACCAGGGGACGGGGGAACTTGCGGTGCAGATAGAGATCGAGCAGCACCTGATGCCCCGGGGCAGGTGGCGGTTCCGCCTGGCGCCACTGAATGGCGCGCGCGGTCATGCGTATAGGGAGTTGGGAGGGAACGGCGAGTTGGCTGGCCAGCATATGGGCCACCATGTCCAGCAGCAGATCCAGTTTGGATTCGATGCGCGCCAGGTCCTGACTGAGATACTGAGCTTCTTCGTCGCCGGCATCCATATGATGCTCATCGAGGGCGGCGATGACACGCAGGATCTCCTCGTTACTTTCCTGAATCGCCACCACCCGGGCAGCTGCAACCTCCACATCGATCTCGCTGACACGCAGGGGAACAGAGTCTTCATAGACCAGCCCTTCTCCCAACGACGATGGATTGTCCGTAGTCATAGCGATGAAAAGATACCGAAAACAACTTGCAAACACAATGTTGCTGCTGGCAGAGGAAAGATACAAGAAAAAAGATACAAGGGGTTGAGGGCGCATTCGCGCCGCCCGGGATTTTTAGTGGCCAATGCCGCACCGTATGAATCTACGGTGGCGTACGCTGCACTCATCCATCACCCGGCATGCTGGTCATGATAGGCATCGGCGGCATGCTTCCCCCTGGTGAGTTGTTGCAACTGTTGGGCACAAGACCGCTTCTCCTCCTCGCAGCAGGCAAGGATGTCGCGGTCCAGGGCTATCAGCTGCTGGATGGTTTCCGCAACGGTCGCCGCATTCCCGGTTTCAGTGGACCCGGCAAAGGCCTGATCCAGCAGCTTACCTCTTTGCGACTCCAGCTGTGCCAGCAACGCCCAGTCATGCTGGCGGCAAGCCGCCAGCATGCGCCGGCTGAGTTCGAGGGCGTGGACCAGCACCGCCTCATGCGGTGCTCTCGGAGACAAGCTCACCCTCCCGGCGTGGCCGCGTGCTGTTTTTTCTCATCCTCCAGGCGGGCTGCCTCCGGTGCAATGGCGTCCCAGGCACTTTTGATCTGTCCCAGCAGGGAGGCCACTTCATCCAGATAGGCCGGCTCGTTTTTCAGGTTGGCCTCTGTGAGGCGGCGCATCATATAGACATAGAGTTCTTCGAGATTCTCGGCGATCTCGCCGCCTACGGACTTATCGAGACTGACGCGCAAGCCATCGATGATGGAAACCGCCCAGCTGATATGGGCCCCCTTCTCCTGTATCGATCCGCGCTCCATGAACCCCTTGGCGGCGGCGATCTTTTCCAAGGCACCCTCCATCAGCATCTGGATCAGGCGGTGGGGACTGGCATCCTCGACAGCCGCCTTCCTGCTGACCTGCTGATACTCCTGTAGTGCGCTTTTGGCATACATCTGATTCATAGTAATTGCCTCCTCCATTGGGCTCTTGTATTCATATTCATGTGCTGCCTCCAAACCATGCTCCTCACTTCCTACTACCGCCGATAGTGGGCAAACTGGCCAACTGTTGACCAAGAAAGTCACCAGTGGAGCGCAGTCGCGATACCAGCGCATCCATAGCGATAAACTGGCTCCGGATCCGTTCCTCATAGGCCAGGATGCGCCGGTCGATGACCACACGCTGGGTACCGATCTCCTCGATACGGCTCTTGATGCCGTCGGTTACGGAGCTAAAAATACCCTCGCTGTCCAGCAATTCTCCCAGCATATCGTCCAGCATTTCCGCATAACCACGGCTGAAGCTGATGGTGCCACGGTCACCGGTGCTGCCACCGACCACCTTGACCTTGAGCCCCTGGGCCGCACCGCTTCCGGTCAGATACTGGCCCTCGCCACTGGCCTCGACGCCGCCGATGGTACCGGCCACATCCTTGCCGTCGTTGATGAGCGGCGCACTGCCCAGCAGGCCGGTCATGGCGTTGCCGCCGGACACCACCACCTTGGAAGTGGCGCCATAGGAATTGGAGGCGATGCTCAATACACCAGCGCTCTCGCTCACCTTGACGGAAACCCCCGCCTTGCCCAGGGCCTCGACACCATTGATTCGTGACTGGATTTCCGCTGCCAACGCCCCGGCAGAGGCATAGTTGCCGGCGGACAAGGTGATGGTTGCGGAGATGCCATCCACTGAGAAGGTGAGTTCGTCGTTGCTGCCGGCCACGATGTTGAGATTGGCGGCAACAGAACCGGTGATATCGCCATGGCTGGCCACCTGGGTAACGTTGATGCCGTAGCTGCCGGTCAGGGTGAGCGCCTGGGAGCCTTCGTAGCTGACCAGGGCATCGCTGGTGGTGCCCGTGGCGGCGAACAGCCCGGCGATGGCATCGAAGTTTTCATCGAGCGCCTGATTGAGTTTGCCATTGTCCAGCACCAGGGTGCCGTCCTTGCTGCTGCGGGTGATGCCGACGTCCGCCAGCAGGCGATAGGGCCCTTCCAGATCCTTCACCGGATCGACGAGCATGCGCCGCACCTGGGCATCGATACTGCGCAATACCCCGTCGCCGTTGAGCAGTCCCGCCTCGCCGGTCTCCGGATCATAGCTCGACAGATTATTGATGGTATTGATCAGTGTGTTGTAACTATTGATGAAGTTGTTGATGGCGCCGGAGACGTTGTTCTTGTCCAGAGTGACGGTAAGACTGGCGCTGCCGGTGCTCTTGAGATTGATATTCAGCCCTTCTATGGTGTCCGGCAGATTGTTGCTGGCACTGCTGATGGGAATGCCGTTGATCACCAACCCCGAGGTATCGCTGGCAGCCTGGGTCTGTTCCAGGCTGGTGCTGCTGCTGTTGAAGGCCAGCAGCGAGAGGCCGCTGCCATCCGTGTTGTTGGCATCATTGTCCTGGACCGTGATTTCCAGGCTGTTGGCTGCACCGGTGTCATCCACGGCCAGGGTCAAGCGCTGATAGCTGCCATCGAAAACGATGGATGCCGTCACCCCCATGCCGGCATCGTTGATGGCATCGCGGATTCCGCGTAGGCTGCCATCAGTGATGTTCACGGTATGGGTGGCCTTGTCGGCATTCTGGGTGAATGAGGTATAGGTATCGGTCGCCGGGTCATAGACCGTGGTGCCGAACTTGAAGGTCAGGGTGCCGGTGCCGAGGATATCGGTATCGGCGGTGAAACGGGCGTTGGGATTGGCCGCCGGATCGGTGGCCAGTTGATGGCCCTGCGCCAGGCCGGCCACCGTGATGTCGTATTTGCCGGCTGCCGCCGAGATACTGCTACTGGCGGAGAGCACATCGCTGTTACTGGAAGTGACCGCCCTGCCGCGGTAGGTTTCCAGCGTCTTGAGGCTGGCCAGTGAGGTCTGCAGCGTGGCCAGCGCCCCTTTCAGGGTCCCGAACGCCGAGAGCCGGGACTGCAGTTCGGCCTCCTTGACATCCAGCCGCTGTACCTGGGGCTGCTTCTGCGCATCCACCAGCTGGCTGACCAGCTTATTGATATCGATACCACTGCCAATACCGGCAGAAGTTATGGAAGCCATGAGTATCTCTCCATCATGCGTTGAATCCCGTCCCTGCAACAAAATGCAAATTCGGGACCAGGCGCAGCCTCATGCCTTGGCTTTCAGCAGCAGACCGTCCGACCGGGCCAGCTGACGGGCCAGATTGAGTGCTTCCTCAGCCGGAATCTGACGAATAACTTCTTTGGTTTCAGCATCATAGACCTTGACAATGACCTGATTGATTTCCTCGTCCACGGTGAATTCCAGGCCACGCCTGATATTCTGCACATAATCCTTGAGGGCACTGACGGCCGTGGAAAGCTGCTGCCTGTCAGGGACGGCGCCCTCGGCGAAGGACGCTTCCTTGCCGGCCTGCGGATCGATTTGCCACTCGGCGGCAACACTGCGTTTGACATCAGACAGCTGGTTCTTGGTGGAGGGACGTATCACATCCGCTGTAAGCCCGGGAGTCAGTCCGGTAGACATGATTCAGTTACCCTTTGCTGATTGGGTGGGAGAAGGCGTGGAGCCCGGGACGGCTGAAAACCGTCCCGGACTCTTCAGCCTGTATTTACTGCGTTTACTGCAACAGTGACAGTACCAGCTGCGGCAGTGAGTTGGCCTGGGACAGAATCGAGACACCGGCCTGCTGCAGGATCTGCGCCCGGGTCAGGGCGGCAGTCTCGGCCGCGAAGTCTGTATCCAGGATCCGGGAGCGGGCAGCGCTGAGGTTCTCTACGGTAGCCGAGAGGTTGGCCACTGTAGACTGGAACCGGTTCTGCACCGCACCCAGGTCGGCACGGATGGTGGAGACCTGGGCCAGGGCCCCGTCGAGAACGGTAATGGCGTTGTTGGCACCGTCCACCGTGGAGATATCCACTGAAGCCAGCTGGGTCAACGCCGTGGAGGCGCTCTGCAGGCCGGCGGCCGTCAACTGGGCCGTGGTGCCGCTGAAGGTGAAGTTCTTGTCGGAACTCAGGGTCAGCGTGCCACCGGTGGTGACGGCGGTGGTGCCCGCCGCATCGGTACCGGTAGCCTCAGTCCCTTCAACAATGACGGTTGCGCCATCGGCCAGAACCTCCTGATAATTCAGACCTTCATTACCCACCTTGTCATTGGTTACCGATACCGTGTTGGTAGAGACGGTAGCGCTTGCCGTGGTGGTACCCAGTGCACGCTGGGCATTGATGGCATCGGACAGGGCAGTGGCAATGGCATTCTCAGTGGCACTCAGCGCCACGCCCACGCCCACGTTGCTGCCGGAATAGGTTCCGGCAGAGTCGTAGAACTCGTAGGTGAGGCCACCGATGCTTACGGTATCACCAGCCACCAGCTCATTGGTGTTGGTGGTACCAGCGGCGACAAAAGTTGCGCTGGTGTTGATCACCAGGTCCTGGGTATTGTTACCGGTGGGATCGGCCTCGGTGGCGGCATCCAGTCCGACGGCATTGAAGATGTCGGTGACCACCTGGGCCGATGCAGCGTTGCCGGCGGAGATTGTGATGTCCCGGCCATCGGAGGCCGTCAGGGTCAGCACACCGGTGGACTGATCGGCTGCAGCTGTGACGCCGGTCTGGTTGGAGACGGCATTGATGGCAGTCACTGCATTGTTGGCCTGCTGGACACCAGTGGCGGCAGAGGCGATGGAGCCAACGGCCACGCCATTGATCAACAGATCACCGTTGTTGAGGGACACGCCCGCCACGGGGGCAACCCCGGTCAGGGTATTGCTGGCGGTGGCCGTCACGCCGGTCTGGGTGGTCACAGCATTGATAGCGGTCACCTTGGCAGCGGCGCTTCCGGCGGTCACACCGGCAGAAGTGGTGGCCACGGAGGTCGCCACGGCCACGCCGTTGATGCTCAGGTTGGCGCCATCGAAGGCCGTGGTGCCGACTGCCTTCACACCGGTGGCCTGGTAGGCACCCAGCAGATTGGTGGTGGCGCCTGAGATACCAAAAGAGATCGTCTGGTTGGCCTCGGCGCCCACCTGGAACTGGGCCGAGGAGAAGGAACCGTCCAGGATGCGCTGGCCATTGAAGGTGGTGGTCTGGGCGTTGCGCTGGATCTCACTCAACAGCTGCTGGGCCTCCGAGTTGAGGGCCGCGCGGTCCGATACCGAGTTGGTGGAGTTGGCGGACTGAACAGCCAGCTCGCGGATACGCTGCAGGGCATTGCCCGCCTCGCCCAGGGCACCCTCGGCCGTCTGGGCCAGTGAAATACCATCGTTGGCATTGCGCACCGCCTGGTTCAAACCGCGGATCTGGGTGGTGAATCGCTCGGAAATCGCCAGACCTGCGGCGTCATCCTTGGCACTGTTGATACGCAAACCAGAAGACAGACGCTGCAGGGCAGTGGACATCTCATTCTGCGTCCGGTTCAGATTGCGCTGCGCATTCAGGGATGCGATATTGGTATTAATAATTTGTGGCATCTTGCTTTCTCCTCATTCCGGACAGCCGAACCATCCAGATCAGAAGTTGAACCTCAGCGGATATACTTCTCACACAGTGGGGAAATATTCACCGCTACCAGGGAGGTTATCGGCGCAATACGGCGACACTTTAATCGGGTAATTCATCGCATCGGATGCCTCCTCATCATGCGCCTGCGCAGTCAGAGAACAATAGAAATCCGCGAAAAAATGG
>CAYRLE010000006.1:0-22804 GCA_964425105.1 uncultured Gammaproteobacteria bacterium
CCGTTCGACTTGCATGTGTTAAGCATGCCGCCAGCGTTCAATCTGAGCCATGATCAAACTCTTCAGTTTATATCTTGGCAACCGTCTTGCGACGGCTTAAAGCTTTACCGACGACCGGTCTGCCCGAGGACAGACTGGAAGCCGGCATCAGTCGTTGGTGAAAACCAAACTACTGACGTAAGCACCCACACAGATTGCTTGAGTTCACTGATTTTTAAAGAGCGCAGACCGACCAATTTCTGACCGGCACAGTCGAACAATTATACAGCTGTTCTTCTGTCCGTCAACACCCTGAGCGACTAATTTTCTGTCGCCCGTCGCGGCATCAACACCTGAGAGAGGCGCATTATACGCACTCCCCGATGAAGGTCAACAGTTTTTTTCATCAAAGATTCACAAAGCGAAAAGTGGCTGAAAAATACGCCACCCCGCGCGCCCTCAATGCTGCCTATATGGGGGGATAGAGGTGCCGAAACAAGGGCTTATAGCCTCAATGCTCGAGAACCACCCGGGCAAAACGCCGCTTGCCCACCTGGCAGACATGCTCAGCCCCCCCCGGGATCATCAGCTTCTGATCTTCCACCCGATGGCCGTCGATCCGCACGGCGCCCTGCCTGATCATGCGCAGCGCCTCAGAGGTGCTGGCCGTCAGGCCGGCCTCCTTGAGCAGCCGGGCAATGGGCAGCCCCTCGGCGGGGACTTTGATGTTCACCAGCGGCATGTCTTTGGGCAGCGCCCCTTTCTGGAAACGGGCAATGAAGTGCTCACGGGCACGGCGGGCAGCGGCGTCATCGTGAAAGCGCCCCACGATCTCCTCAGCGAGGAGAAACTTGACATCACGGGGGTTGACCGCCTGTTGCGCCACCTCCTGGCGCAGGCGCTCGATCTCGTCCAGGGGGCGAAAGCTCAGCAGTTCGAAATAGCGCCACATGAGTTCATCCGAGATGGACATGAGCTTGCCGAACATCTCGTCGGGGGGCTCATCGATGCCTATATAGTTGCCCAGGGATTTGGACATCTTCTGCACACCGTCCAGTCCTTCCAGGAGGGGCATGGTGAGCACCACCTGGGGCGGCTGGCCATAATGGCGCTGCAACTCCCTGCCCACCAGGAGATTGAATTTCTGGTCCGTGCCACCCAGCTCCACGTCGGCGCGCAGGGCCACTGAATCGTAACCCTGCACCAGGGGATAGAGGAATTCGTGGATGGCGATGGGCTGGCCGCTGGCATAGCGTTTGTGAAAATCATCCCGTTCCAGCATGCGCGCCACGGTGTGCTTGGCCGCCAGGTGGATCAGGTCGGCCGCCCCCATCTCATTCATCCAGCTGGAATTGAACATCACCAGTGTCTTTTCGGGCTCGAGAATCTTGTAAATCTGTTGCTCATAGGTGCGAGCATTTTCGATCACTTCATCTCGGGACAGGGGCTTGCGGGTCGCGCTCTTGCCGGTGGGGTCGCCGATCATGCCGGTGAAATCGCCGATGAGAAAGATGCACTCATGACCCAGATCCTGGAACTGGCGCAATTTGTTCAGCAACACGGTGTGGCCCAGATGCAGATCCGGCGCCGTAGGGTCAAAGCCCGCCTTGATGCGCAACACACGGCCGCCCTGGAGGCGCGCCTCCAACTCCTCCTGCACCAGGATTTCCTCTGCACCGCGCGCAATCAATGCCAGCGCATCCTGCATATTACTCATGCTCAACCCTTTCTTAGGTTCATTCACATCCCGCTGCCTCGCGGTTCAGCAACCGCGCAACAACGCCGATATACTTCAAGAAACCCCTGATTAATCCTGCACCGGCATCTGGCGGCCCAGAATTAATCAGGGGTTCGCTGAGACGATCAATAACTTATCGGGATAAGCTCCACTTCCTGACACACCTGCTTTTTATTGACCGGCGCCGGCGACCAAGCTAAGGTAAGCCGCAGACAACAGGGCCATCTATGGACAGAATCACGATCAATCGCGACTATAAGCCAGAACGGGACAAAACTGAACCCGCTGCCTTTCCCTATCGCCATCACCTGCTGACCGTGGCAGGTATCGCGGCAGGCATCGCTATCATTCTCGGCCTGGCGCCCACCGCGGCTGAGACGCCGCCCCCTCAGGCCGCCACGCAGCCCACGGTGCAGCCACAACAGGCCGCACCACCGGTGGCACTCGACAAAGTATCGCTGCCCCTGCATCTGCCCACCGCGGGGACGGCCGCTGCCCTCGATAGCCAACAAGCATCGCCGCCGCCGGCCAATAGCAAGTGGCTTACCGCCACCGTCAAACCGGGCGACAATCTGTCCCTGATCTTCCAACGCTTCCGCATCTCGGCCAAGCAACTCCAGGAAATCCTGGCACTGGGCAGGGAAGTCAGGGCGCTGAAGAGACTTTATCCCGGTGACACTTTGCGCCTCAATATCGACGACGCCAGACAGCTGCAGCAACTGGACTATGACGTCGACATCACCAGGACCCTGGAAGTCCGCCGCCATGACCAAGACTTCCAGGCCCGCCTCATCGAACACCAGCCGGAGCGGCGCATCAACTACGCCAGCGGGGCCATCGACAGTTCGCTGTTCCTCGCCGCACAGCGCGCCGGACTCTCCGACAATATCACCATGGAACTGGCTGCCATCTTCGGCTGGGATGTTGATTTCTCCCTGGACATCCGCGAGGGTGACCGCTTCACCGTCATCTACGAAGAGCTCTACCTCAATGGCGAGAAGTTGCGCGACGGCAAGATCCTCGCCGCGGAATTCATCAACCGCGGCAAAATCCATCGCGCTCTGCGCTTCACCGACGCGCGGGGCAAGACCGACTATTACAGCCCTGACGGCAAGAGCATGCGCAAGGAGTTCCTGCGCTCACCGGTGGACTTCACCCGCGTCAGTTCGCGCTTCAGCCTGGGCCGCAAGCATCCAATCCTGAACCGCATCCGCGCCCACAAGGGTGTTGACTACGCCGCCCCACGGGGCACCCCCATCAAGGCCACCGGCGACGGCAAGATCATTTTCCGCGGCACCAAGGGCGGCTACGGCAAGACCGTGATCATCGAGCATGGCAGCCGTTACAGCACGCTCTACGCCCATATGTCAGGCTTCGCCCGCGGCATCCGCAACGGCCGCCGGGTGCGTCAGGGGCAGGTGATCGGCTACGTGGGCAGTACCGGCCTGGCCACGGGCCCCCACCTGCACTACGAATTCCGCGTCAACGGCGTGCACCGCAACCCCCTCACGGTGAAGCTGCCTGATGCCTCGCCCCTCCCCCGCCAATATCTTGCGGATTTCACCTCCAAGGCCACCCCTTTCCTGGCCCAGCTGGATCTGCTGCGACGCTCCACCCTGGCACTGAATGCCGACCGGCCCTAACAGGGCACTTTTCACAGCGGTCATGAGCGAACGCTATATCGGCCTGATGTCCGGTACCAGCATGGACGGCATCGACGCCGTCCTGGTGGAGCTATCGGGCGCGGCCCCTCCACGCCTGCTGACCGCTCGCACCAGCCCCTATGAAACAGGCCTGCGCCAGCGCCTGCTGAAACTGTGCCAGAAAGACTCCGTCCCCGTGGAGGAACTGCTGCAGCTGGATACCCTGCTGGGGCGCCAATTCGCCCACGCGGCCAGCGCCCTGCTCACAGAGGCAGGTTTGAATCCCAGCGCCATACGGGCCATCGGCAGCCATGGCCAGACCATCCGCCACCTGCCCTCGGCGCCGGTCCGTTCCAGCCTGCAGATCGGCGACCCCAATGTCATCGCCGAACTCAGCGGCATCACCACCGTTGCCGATTTCCGCCGCCGCGATATGGCTGCCGGCGGCGAAGGGGCCCCCCTGGTGCCCGCCTTTCACCGCGCCGTCTTCAGCGCTGCAGATGAAACCCGGGTAATCGTCAATATCGGCGGCATTGCCAACATCACCATCCTACCTGGCAGCAGCGCATCAATGATAAAGGGCTATGATACCGGGCCGGGCAATCTGCTCATGGACGCCTGGGCGGCGCAGCACCTGCAGCGCCCCCTGGATCACGGCGGCCAATGGGCCGCCAGCGGCGAGGCGGACGAACGACTGCTGGAACTCTGCCTGGCGGACCCCTATTTCCAGCGCCCGCCGCCCAAGAGCACCGGGCGGGAGTATTTCGGTCTTCCCTGGCTGGAGGAGAAACTGCACCAGCTCGGCGACCATCCCGCAGCCGCCGATATCCAGGCCACCCTCTGCGAACTCAGCGCCGCCACCATAGCGGCGGCCATCCACGGCCATGCCCCCCAGGCCCGGAAAGTCCTGGTTTGCGGCGGCGGGGTGCACAACGACCAGCTGCTGGCGCGCCTGCGCGCCCACTTGGCGGATTGCACGGTCCAGTCAACGGCAGCAGCCGGCATCGACCCTGACCTGGTGGAGGCCATGGCCTTCGCTTGGCTGGCGCGGCAGACGCTGCACGGCAGAGCCGGTAATGTACCCGGTGTTACCGGAGCGTCGCGGGAGGTGGTGTTGGGGGGGGTTTATCAGGGGAGATACAAGTTACAAGATACAAGATACAAGTAAGCGAGGGGACACCTGCATGCTTTCCCTTGTATCTTGTATCTTTCCCCTTGTATCTGAATTTATACGCTAAACGACGAACCGCAGCCACAGGTCGTGGTGGCATTGGGATTACGGATCACGAACTGGGCGCCTTCGATGCCTTCGCTGTAATCGATCTCCGCACCGACAAGATACTGAAAGCTCATGGGATCCACCAGGAAGGTGACGCCGCCCTTCTCAACGACGGCATCGCCCTCATTGATGGTTTCATCGAAGGTGAAGCCATACTGGAATCCGGAACAGCCGCCACCACTGATATAGACCCGCAACTTGAGGGCCTCATTGTTCTCTTCCTCGATCAGGGCCCTGACCTTGGCCGCAGCACTGTCGGTAAAATTGATGGTCGGTTGCTCGGGTGCTGTATCAGATAATGCTGTATTCATGCTTCCGCTCCATATACCATGAAAATAACGTGGTCATTATATGAATCCTGACTGCAATAGTCAAGTATCACTTGGCCGGCGCAGCCCCCTCGGACGCTGCAGCGCGTGACTGGACAGACTCAACGGCCTCATCCAGGTGCACCAGGCTGCCGTTCACCTCGGCACCCATGGCGACCTCGATGCGATTGTAGTAGACATTGCCCGTGATGCGGGCCTTGGGCGCCAATTCGATGGATTCAGACGCATAGAGATCGCCGATCACCAGGCCATTGATCACCAGATAGGGTACCCGCACCTCACCCTCGATGGTACCCTTGTCGCTCAACACCAGCACCGTCTTGTCATCGCCTTCGGCACTGACGTTGCCCTGAATCTTGCCGTCGATGTGCAAACCCCCGCTGAAGTTGATATTCCCCCGCAGTTCCGTTTGCTGACCGATGAGGGTATCCACCTTGTCGGTCTTGTATTTCCTGTTAGCGCTCCACATGACTGTCCTCCGCTGTTCTTTGGGAGATCACCTCCGCCCAGTTGAAGGTCTTCTCGGTGGCCCTGGCACCCTTTCCCTTGGGAATGCTCTTCAATATCACTCTTAGTGGCACAAAGCCCTCAGGAAGTTCCATGTCTCCGTTGAGTTCCTGGAAATACTTGAAACGGAACTTCATATAGGGCCGCTGCCGGCTATCGACTTCCTTGAGGGTGAACTGCTTTTTCCGGCCCTCCAGTACTCCCAGCACGGTCATTTTGGCCACCCCTTGCACGGGGCGGGAATTCTTGCCGTACTGAGTCAGGATGAGGCGGTAACGATACGCGTTGGACTGGCCGTTGCGCTTCACCATGAAACTCTGGATCTGAAGTCCCTTGCTGATATCGGCAGGCCCCACGATTCCTCGATAGAAGGCTACCTCCTCCCGCAACTCCAGCAGTTCGTCCTGCAGTGCCTTGAGGGTCTGGTCCACCTCGGCATAGGCATGGTGGTCAACCTCGCTGGCCTGCTGGAGAATGGCGACCCGGGCACTCAGTTCGCTGTTCCTGTCCTCCAACCCGGCGATGACCTCCAGCAGGCCGTCCCGTTCCTTGACGGCCTCGGCACTGTCGTAGCCGCCGCGAAGACGCCCGTACTCATACAGCGACCATCCCGCCAGCGCCAGAACCAGCAGCGAGATTGCCAACAGGACCTGCCTTTTTCGGGGATGGTGGGACTTGACGATGACATGGGAGGATTTATGCATTTTTTCTTAGGGCCTGTTATCACTAATTCAACAGGCCCTAACACGACCTGCTCGCTGTCCCGGTTCCCCTGGCGATGGCAAAACAATCAGGGTAAAACACCGATTCCCTCCAGGGCGGCGGTTTCCTGCAGACCGAACATGAGATTCATGTTCTGCACCGCCTGTCCCGCCGCGCCCTTGATGAGATTGTCGATCACCGACAATACCACCACCCGCGCCCCTCCCTGCGGCCTGAAGACGGCCAGGCGGCAGACATTGGCCCCGCGCACGCTGCGGGTCTCGGGATGGGCGCCCTCGGGCAGCACATCCACAAAGGGCTCTGCCTGGTAGCGCTGTTCATAGAGGGCCTGCAGATCGGCGCCTTCTCCCGGTCTGAGCTCCGCATAGAGCGTGGCATGGATGCCGCGCACCATGGGAACCAGATGAGGTACAAAGGTCAGCACCACGTCTTCCCGGCACAGCTGGCGCAGGCCCTGGGTGATTTCCGGCAGGTGGCGATGGCCGCCGACATTGTAGGCCTTGAAGCTGCCGTCCAGTTCGCTGAAGGCGAGCCCCACGGCTGCCTTGCGCCCCGCGCCACTGACCCCGGACTTGGCATCGGCGATCAGGGTGGCGGGATTCACCAGGCCTGCCTCCAGCAGCGGCAAAAGGCCCAACTGCACCGCGGTGGGATAGCAACCGGGATTGGCCACCAGGCGGGCCCCGGCGATGGCCTCGCGATTGAACTCGGGCAGGCCATAGACCGCCTCCTCCAGCAGGGCGGGGCTGGCATGCTCCATGCCGTACCACTGGCGCCACACGGCGGGATCCTTGAGACGAAAGTCCGCCGATAGATCGATGAGCCGCACCCTCGCCTCCAGCAGTGGGCCCGCCATCTTCATGGCAGTGCCATTGGGGGTGGCGAAAAACACCAGGTCGCATTGCGCCAGCCGTTCCATCTCCGGCTCACAGAAAATCAGATCGCAGTGGCCACGGAGATTCTGAAACAGGTCGCTGACGGGGCTGCCGGCCTCGCTGCGGGACGTCACCTGCACCACGTCCACGGCAGGATGCCCCAGCAACAGGCGCAGCAGTTCGCAGCCGGTGTAACCGGTGGCCCCGACGATGCCCACCTTGATCTTGTCGCCTTGCATTGCGTTTTCCTTCTGCTCGTCCGTACTCAGGCAAACCACATGTTATGTGTCAGACAATAAATATGGGTGATGAGTAATGGGTAATGAGTGATGGATAAGTGGTAGCTGAATTACTCATCACACATTACTCATTACCCTTTACTTCATCCTACTGCTTACACTCCAGAAGTATGGTGGCAAGCTCATCAGCCGCGCTGGCGACCGGAAGATGAAGGCAATATAACAAAAGTCCCCTGCCGAAACATTACTCCTGATCCTGCTTGCGAAAAAAGGCACGCTCGACATAGGCCGCCAGGGCCTCGATCTCGGCACTGCCGAGCACCTGTTTCCAGGCCGGCATGGTGGTGCCCGGCAAACCTTCGCCAATGACCCGCACCAAGCGCTGGCGGTTCATGGTGGCGATGAAACGGGCATCGGTGAGGTCGCGCGGGTGGGGCTGGAGAAAACTGCCGATCCAGTTGCGGCCGCTGCCGTCGGCGCCGTGACAAAAGGCACAGTTGTCCTGAAACAGGCGCTCGCCAAGCTGCTCCTGTTCTGTCAGCGCCGTGAGCCGCGGTGCCACATCGTGACGGGCATAGGGAGTGGCGCCGCTCACGCCGTCCGAGGACAAGGTGCCCTTCCCCCGGTGAGAATAGGCGCCACGCGGATAGGACACGGGGCGCGACTCCCATGGCACGCCTTCCTCCTCCACCCGGCCACGGTCATGACAGGTAATGCAGGCGCTCATGAACAATGCCTTGCCGCGCCGCTGCGCAGACGTCAGCGCCTCGTCCGGCCTGTCCAGGGGAATCTCGCCCAGGGCAAAGGGATAGGCCTCACTATAGCGCTGGTGGTTCTGCCAGCCGTTCTCCGGCGTATGATAACGGGTGTTGGCGCGCTTGCTGCGGACGAAGGTGTCGAGCACGAAATCCACCACCGCTGCAATCTCCTCGCTGCTCAGGCTGTGTGCGAAGCCCATCATGGCCGTGCCGGGACGCCCATGGGTCACACTGTCTATGAAGCGCTGCCGGGAAACCGAAGCGGGGTCGAGGGCGGTAAAATCACGGGGTGGCGGAGATAGATAGCTGCTGGCCAGAGTCCGGGCATCGCCGTCGTAACCGTGGCAGAAATAACAATGATAATTGTAGAGTTCGCGTCCCCGCTGCAGGTCGCCGGCGGCCGGCGCCTCAGCCGCCGCCAAAGGCGGGGACGTCATTTCCGTGGGGCTTTTTTTTTCTCCTCCCCGCTCGCGGCCTGCTGGCCGGCGGCCGCCTGAATGAAGGCCTGAAATACATACTCCGCCACATCGGCGATCTGCTGATTGTCCAGCACTGTGCCCCAGGCAGGCATCACTGTACCGGTCTTGCCCCTGGCGATGGCCTGAAACAAGGCGGGACGGTTGAGATAGCGGCGCGCCTGCGTCCCCAGAAAATTGCGCGGCGGCGGGCGAATGAAATCGGCGCGCGGTCCCTGGCCGTCGCCCTGCCTACCGTGACAGGTAAAGCAATTGGCTTCATAGAAACGCCGCCCGCGCTGCGCATCGCCCTGCAGGCCATGGGGGAAAGGCGCGCTCATGTCCGCTGGCTCCGGCGTATAGGGCTTGACCGGTGCCTCCACCATGGACAAGGGGGCGGCCGCTTCATCGTCAGCTGCAGCCGGCCCTGCCTGGCCATCACCAAAGCCCATGAATTGGCTGCGGACGTAACCCACCACGGCCTCGATTTCATGCTGGGAGAGACGGCTGGAGAAGGGCATCATGGCGGTGCCGGGGCGCCCGTAGGTCACCGAAGTAATCATGCGTTCCCGGGAGAGCTCAGCCCGGGAGGGGGCCGCTGTGAAATCCCGCGGCGGTGGGTTGAGGCTGTTCTTCGCCCAGCTGGCGCCATCACCGCGGTCGCCGTGGCAGGCACTGCAATGCTGTTTGTAGAGACGCTTACCCAGCTGGATATCCGTATCTTCGGGCTCACGCATGAAATGACTGCGGATGTAGTCCACCACTCCGGCGATGTCTTCGTCACTGAGACGCTTGCCCCAGCCCACCATGGCGGTGCCGGGGCGCCCGTATTTGACCGAGGTGAGCATCCTCTCCCGGCTCAGTCCATACCAGGACTCCGCCGTGGTGAAATTGCGCGGCGGCGGATTGAGGCCGAACTGGGCGCGGCTCTTGCCGTCTCCCTGGTCACCATGGCAGGCGGAACAATGCTGGCGGTAGAGCTGCGCCGCGTGCGACTCCGCCTCTGCAGCGGCCAGGGGTAGGGAAAGAGCCAGCAGGAGCGCCAGGCATCCACTGAAGGCCCCCATGAAAAATTGATGGCTTCTGTACATGGGCGTTATTCTGGCGGAAAACAAAGGCTTGCGCCACTGAAATCTGACAATGCGGGGTGAGGGGTGAGGCGTGGACACAAGAAGGAGGTGACATACCCAGTCACCTGCCGGAACCCGGGCTGCTTCACCTTATGCAATAGAAATCCGGTATGTATATAATGGGTAGTCTGTGCAACCACAACCCGGCGAGGGGGCACCGCAGCAGTAATGAAACTCAAGAATGCAAAGGCTCCATGGCTTGCCGTCTTCGCGGCCCTGGCCTGTGCCTGGGTCATCACTGCCAACAGCGGCACCATCCTGGGCAGCAAGCACGACTTTACCGGCCTCAACCAGCGCGCCGGTGTTCAGGCCATGCCCACGGTAGCCTTTTCCGACCTCGGCTCGCCCTGCGTCTATTGCCATATCCCGCCAGAGAAAGGCAATGTGGATTCCAGCAAGTTGGGCGGCAACAAGGACTGGAACCGCTTCCTGCCCGCCACCAACGCCTACAATCTCTACGACAGCCGCACCCTGGACAACAAGGTCAAGACCCCCAGTCCCATCAGCCTGCTGTGCCTGTCCTGCCACGACGGCACCATGGCGGTAGACATGACGGTATTCAAACCCAATGGCTGGCGCAGCAGCGAGGACGCCGCCCTGCACCTGCGCATCAACGGCGCCGACGACCTGATGAGCTGCGGCAAGTGCCACAATGGCCGGGTGGCTCACAATATCGCCATCAAGCACATCGGCACCGACCTCACCAACGATCACCCCATCTCCATGACCTATGCCGGGCTGACCCAGAAGGACCCGGACTTCCGCCGTCCCGACGGGCCCTATGGCTTCGACAATGGCGTCAAGCTCTATGACGACAAGGTGGAATGCGCCACCTGCCACAACGTGCACAATCCCGATGTCACGTTGCTGCTGCGCACCAGCGCCGACCGTCTTTGTGAAACCTGTCATATCAAATAAGCCACCCTTGTGGGCAAATGAAACCACGCCTGACAAGACCTGAATGTTGAAACACAAGCAACACAGGGCAGCAGCGCCCCGCCATCCTCTTGCTGTCGTCTTGCTGGCGGCAGCGGTTGCCCTGTTGACGGCCTGCGCCAGCGCTCCGCAACAGCCGGCTTTCCAGGCGCCGGTCTATCCACCGCCGCCGGCCCAGCCCCGCTTCATTTATGAACGGACCCTCATCTACAACGATGACGTGGAGGAATACACCTCTGCCATGCGTTTCCGGCAATACGCCCTGGGGGCCAGCCGCAAGCTCAAGGGCCTGGTGAAACCTTTCGATGTCGCGGTACGCAGGGGGCGGGTCTACGTCACCGACTCCGTACAAAGGGCCGTCTTCCTGTTCGACATTCCGGGACGGCGTTTCCTGGAGATCGGCACTGAGAAACCCGGGCTGCTGGCCAAGCCACTGGGCATCGACATCGCCCCCAATGGCGATCTCTATGTCTGCGACATCAGCGCGCGGCGCGTCATGGTCTATGATGGAGAAGGGCATTTTCTACGCGCCATCGGCAATCCGCAACAGCTGCGCCGCCCCGCGGACGTGGCCCTGAGCCGCGACGGCAGCCGCCTCTATGTGGTGGATACCGGCGGTGTCGATTCGCAGAGTCATCACGTGGTGGTCTACGATAGCGCCAGCGGTGAGCAGCTGCGCATCATCGGCCGGCGCGGCAGTGGCCCGGGCGAGTTCAACCTGCCTCTGCAACTGACCGTGGGCAGGGATGACATGCTGTACGTAGTCGACGGCGGCAACTTCCGGGTCCAGGCCTTCGCCGCAGACGGTAACTACGCCTTCAGCTTCGGCACCATCGGCCGACTGCCGGGACAGTTTGCCCGCCCCAAGGGTATCGCCACAGACCGTGAGGGCAGACTCTATGTGGTGGACACCGCCTTCGGCAACTTTCAGATCTTCGACAGCCAGGGGCAGCTGCTGATGTACATTGGAGAACGTGGCCAGTCAGGATTGCCCGGCAAATACATGCTGCCGGCCGGCATCGACGTGGACGAAGACGGCCGCATCTATGTCGTGGACCAGTTCTTCAGGAAGGTGGATGTCTACCGGCCCGTGTCGCTGCCAGCCGAAGAGGGTTTTGCTGCCTATCGGCCGGTGGGGGCTGAGGACTGAGGCCCCCTTTTCTCTTGTATCTTTTCTCTTGTATCTTGTATCTCGTATCTTTCCCCTGACATTCAATGCACGTCCTGCCTGATACCCCAGGGGGATTCCCGCAGCCACACCATCAGCTCCTCCACCGACAGCGGCTCGCTCATATAATAGCCCTGGGCGGCATCGCAGTGCAGGCCGCTCAGCAGGCGATAGGTGCTTTCGTCTTCCACCCCTTCCGCCACCACCTTGAGGCCGATGTTGTGGGCAAGATCGATGGTGGAGCGGACGATCACGGCATCGTTGTTGTCCACCGCCATGCCGATGACAAAGGACTTGTCGATCTTGATCTCGTCCACCGGCAACTGCTTCAGGTATGACAGGGAAGAATAGCCGGTCCCGAAATCATCGATGGAGATCCGTACCCCCTGGGCACTGAGGCGGTTGAGAATATCCAGGGCATCGGTGGAACCCGACATGATGGCGGTCTCGGTGATCTCCAGGCGCAGACGGGTGGGGTGCGCCTCCAGCACATCGAGAATCCTGGCGATGTGATCGGGAAAATGGACATCATGGAGGTTGTGCACCGACAGGTTGACGGCAATGCGCAACTCCAGTCCCAACTCGATCCATTCCTGGCTCTGGCGGGCGGCCTCCTCCAGTACCCAGATGGTCAGGGTTCTGATCAACCCGGTCTGCTCCGCCAGGGGAATGAAGTCGTCGGGGTAGAGCATGCCGCGGCGTGGATGATGCCAGCGGGCCAAGGCCTCGACCCCGGTCACGCGACCGCGTTGCAGATCCACCACCGGCTGGTAATAGAGCATCAGCTGGTTGTTGGTAATGGCCTCATGGAGCTCCCGTTTCAGGGACAGGTATTCCACGCTGTGGCGGTCCTGGCCGAATTCGTAGATGGCGAAACCGCGGCGCTTACGCTTGGCGCTGTACATGGCCACATCGGCGCAGCGCAACAGGGTATGGCCATCGCTGCCGTGATCGGGAAACAGGGCGATGCCGATACTGGCGCCCAAGACGAATGTCTGGCCCTCCAACTCGAAAGGCTGTTCCACGGCATGGATGATCTTCTCGGCGATCTGTTTGGCGTGAGTCTCATCGGCAGTGGGTAGAAGAATGGCGAACTCGTCACCGCCGAGGCGCGCCACGGTATCGGAACTGCGGATCAGCTGCTGCATCCGTTGAGCCACCTGTTTCAGGATCAGGTCGCCGTTGTGGTGGCCAAGGGTATCGTTGATTTCCTTGAAGTGATCGAGATCGGTCAATAGCAATGCCAGTGGGGCCTGCTCCCGCTTGGCGGCAAGTATGGCATGCTGTAGACGATCCGCCAGCAAGGCGCGATTGGGAAGACCGGTAAGAGCGTCGTGCAACGCCTGATACTCCAAGGCCTGGAGTTGTTCCTTGCGTTCAGTGATGTCGCGGATGATGCCGATGAAGTGGCGTGCCTTGCCGATCTTCATTTCACTGACGGCGATATCGATGGGAAAGACCGAGCCGTCCTTGCGCCGTCCTTCGGCCTCACGCCCTGTGCCCAGAATGTGGGACTCGCCCGTCTCGAGATAGCGCCGGATATACTCGTCATGCTGACTGTGATAGGGCTCGGGCATCAGCATCTTGACGTTCTGCCCCAGCAACTCCTCTTCCGGATAGCCGAACAGGCGGCTGACGGCGGGATTGACCGATTCGATGAGTCCCTGTTCATCAATGGTGATGATGCCGTCCACCACATTGTCCATCACAGCGCGGATACGGCTCTCGGTACGAAACAGGCGATCCTTCATCTGATTGAAGACCCGGCTGACCTGCCCCAGTTCATCGCTGCGCTTGATGGGCAGCTTGCTGCCCCGTTCGCCTCGCCCCACTTGGGTGATGGCATCCCGCAGCTGGCCGATGGGACGTATCACACTGTAACGCAGGGCCAGCCACAGAATGGCGCCCAGCAGCAACACCAAGGCCAGGGCGGCGGCCCACAGATTGCGGCGCATGGAGCCAATCTGCTGACTCACCTGCAGGGTGGACAGACTCAGCCTCAATACCCCGCGCTGTGGCGTGCTGTCATAGCCATGACAGGCGAGGCATTCCTTGTCGCTGTCGATGGGCATATAGATAGTGAGCCCCACCGCATCCTGCCGCTCGAAACTGGTCTCGCCTTGCAAGGCCCGCTGCAAGGCCGCAGTGGACTCAGCGCGGCGCGGGGGAAGGACCTCGCGGCGGAAGAAATAGTCCTGCGCTTCCGTCGGGGGAGAGATAACAGCATCGCTGTTGCGGCTCAGTTCCTGCCAGAACGCGGGGTTCTCGCGCAGATAGGCATTGACCGCATTGACGGTCTTCAGGTCCATGAAGGCCTCGCTGCCATCGCGGCGCAGCACGGCGATATCCAGCACCCCTTCCGCCTCGCGCATGTTATCCAGCCACTTGCGGGCCAGGGTGCCCTGGCCATTCAGCATCAGGGTTCTGAGACTGGTCAGCAGGGAACGGGCGTAGACTTCTGCATGACTGAGGTTTTCTTCATGGAATGAGCGCGTCAACTGACGGTCGATGACGAAACCCGCCACCAGCATCATGCAAAACAGGACGGCGGAAATCACGAGTGCGATGCGTGTTCCCAGACTTTTCATTGCCACGCCCCCTCCCCGCGGGGCATCTCCCTCACTTTAGCGATATCCTGAAGAGTTGCAGGAGAGGCCAATGTCGGCCTCAACCCTGCACCCCGCATGCTTCATATTGTTATTTTCCGGCGGCAGACGACGGCAGCCCGCCCCCGGTGATCCTGGCCACCCCGCCAAAGCTGCCCACCCACAGCGTACCGTCGGGGGCCTTGGCCATGGAAAACACGTTGTCGGCAAACAGCCCATCGACGCTGGTCATGACCTTGAAGCGGGCACCATCATTCTCCACCTGTACCAGGCCCCTGCTGGTGCCGGCCCAGAGGATGCCATCGTCATCGATATGGAGCATGAAGATATGATTGGAGGGCAGGCCGTCACTGGTAGTGAAATTGCGCCACTGCTTGCCATCGAAACGGGCCAGGCCGGCGCCCCAGGTACCGCACCAGACGATGCCCCGGGCATCGACTGCCAGGGAGATGATGTAATTGGGATTGTAGGCCACCTTGATATCCTGCATGCCCTGCTCGGCCTTCTGCCGCGCATGGTGCTGGGAGGCCCGGGCAGGGTCATTGGTGGACTGGATGGCATCCTTCACCACTTCGTAAGGCGCACCCAGCCCATCACTGTGCTGCCAGTGGCGCCACTGGCCATTCTGGTAGCGCGCCAGTCCTTCCTCGGTGGCGAACCACATTTCCCCATGGCGTCCCTCCTCCACCCCATAGACCCAGGGGTTGGGCAAGCCGCCCTGAGTGTTTTCCATGGTGAAGGTCTCCCACTGGGAAGGGTCGTCCAGCTGCGCGCCATGGACCCGGTTGACCCCCGACCAAGTGGCGATCCACAGGTCGCCATCGGCGCTCTGCACCACATCATAGACGAACTGGTCCGCCAGTCCGTCAGGGATATTGTAGTTCTTCCACTGATCGCGTTCCGGGTCATAGAGCGACAGGCCACCACCGTAGGTGCCGACGACGATGCGCTTCCCCAGTTTGCTGATATGAAAGATGCCATTGGACAACAGGCCATCGAGGCGGTTGTCGAACACCTTGTGGCTGTCGTTGCGCGTATCATAGCGAATCACGCCGCCGGAGGTGGCGATCCAGGCATAGTCGCCGTCCAGCATGATACCCTTGACGTTGCGGTTGCCCACCCGGAAATGGGTAAAGGGGGAGGCCGTGGGCTTGGCGGGCGCCGCCGCTCCCGGCATGGCTGCCGCCTGATTCAGGGGGGGATGGTTGGCCGGCATCTGCGCCCCTGGCGGCAGGACACCCGCACCTTTCCCTGTCACTGCTGTCACGGCGGGCCCGGCTTCATCCCGGGCCGCCTGGCGGCTGCCCAACATGTAACTGCCCACCACCAAGCCGCCCACCACCAGTATCAGCAGGGCCCAGCCCTTATGATCCAGATTCATTACCTGCTCACCTCTTATTATTTCACTGCCCCGCCGGGCTGTCCGTCACCCATGCCAAAGCGGGCCACCTCACCCTTGGTGCCAACCCAGACGTCACCCGAGGGGGCCACAGCCACGGCATAGATGTTTTCATCGCTCAGGCCGTCGCCACGGCCATAGTTGCGCCACTCCTGACCATCATAACGGGACAACCCCTGATTGGTTCCGAACCACAGATTGCCGGCCTGGTCCTGGGCCATGCTGTAGACGATATCGCCCGCCAAACCATCCTCGTGGGTCAGATTGCGCCAACTGCGGCCGTCGAAATGGCTGACGCCGCCGCCCCAGGTGCCGGCCCACAGCGTATCGTCGGCGGTCGCCAGGACGCAGAAGACGTAATTGGGATTATAGGTGGGTTTACCTTGAGACAGAACACTGAGGTCATGGCGCGAGCGGGTGCCGAGACCGGTATTGGCACTGACGGGCAACTGCCCACGATTAGGGGCGCCCAGGCCATCGGCATGGGTCCAGGCATGCCACTGTTGCCCGTCGTACATGGAGATGCCGCCTTCGGTGCCGAACCAGACCCGGCCCCGGGCATCGACATCGACGCCATAGACCCATTCGTTGACCAGTTCATCATAGAAGGTGGTAAAGCGTTCCTCTTCCACATGCAGCTGGTTGGCACCCGCCCAGGTGCCGATCCACAAGGTGCCGTCAGCGGCCTCCGTAAGGGCATAGACCCAATAGTCCGCCAGACCGTGCAGCGGGAAAAAGGTCCGCCACTGGCCGTCGCGGTAGCGCGTCACGCCACCGCCATTGGTCCCGAACCACTTGTAGCCGCGGCTGTCCACCAGAATGGCGAAGACATATTCATTGGCCAAGCCTTCCTTGCGGGTAAAGGTCTGGCGCAGTTCCTGTGTGGCCAGGTCCACTTCATGCACTCCCAGCGAGGTACCCACCCACAGCGTACCCGCCGCCTCATCCACTGCCAGGGAACGCACATAGACACCCTCCCCTACGCGGAAAGTTTCCAGCAGGCGGGGCATGTCCTTGGGCGTAGCCCCACGCGAGGCGGCAGGGGGTGGGGATTTGGCAGCGGTATTTTCCTCACCATTGGAACAGGCGCCAAGCAGCAGTGCGAAGAGCAATACCGGCAACAGCGCCGAGGGAGACCATCTCATCGTCGCAGGGTTCTCAGATAGGCGATCACATCCAGCAGTTCATGGTCGCGCAGCAGGGCGCGATAGGCAGGCATCATGCCCTTGCCATTCCTCAATGTCGTCACCAAATTGGCATCGGGCTGCAACAGGCGTTCGCCACGGGAGAAATCTGGCACCCCCGGAATCTGGCCGTTGCCACGCGCACCATGGCAATTCTGGCAGTGTTTGACATAGATCTGTTTGCCCTTGTTGATATCCGCGCTCCAAGCGGCCCCCTGCCACAGCGCCGCCACACAGAGCAACATCATGGCAGGCATCTTTCCCATCATCATCGCAGTCACACCTCCCTAAACCATTGCCATTCAATGGCATGCCATTGTCGCACATTCATCACCTCTCATCATCTCGGCAGCGCCTTCACAGCGCTGCCAGCGCCGAATCATCACCAGCCTGGGCCCGTTCCAGCAGTGTCGCAACATCCGCCTCATCCCAGCGCCGCTCGCCCACGATGCGCCGTAACAATCTGCCCTGGGGCCCGATGAGAAAGGTGTCGGGATAGACCCGGATATCCAGAATGTCGCGGCTGATCTGTTGATCGAGATCGATATAGTTGCGGAAACGGATATCCCGTTCGCGGAGAAATTCCCTGGCGATGTCTATTTCGCTGTCAACGGAAAGGCCGATCACTGCGAAACGAGCCGGGTCGAGGTGCGCCGCCAGCCGGTCGAGGCTGGGCAGTTCCGCCCGGCAGGGGGCGCACCAGGTAGCCCAGATGTTGAGAATCACCAGCTTGCCGCGGTAATCGCTGAGCGGCGTATGGCCACCGTCGAAATGCGGCAACAACAGGGGCGGAAAAGCCCCGCCCTCGGTCAGCCGGTCCGGCGGCGGCGCCTGGCCACAGGCGGCGCCGAACAGTAGGGCACATGCGATGAGAACCCTCAGTGCAGTGCGCATGGCCTGGAGGCGGGTAATGGGTAATGGGTAATGGGTAATGGGTAATGAGTGATGAGTGATGAGTGATGGGTAGGAGATGGTGATCATTACACCTGGATCGCTCATCACTCATTACCCATCACACATCACCCGCTCTAGGGTATCACCTCATTGATCACCACCTGCGCGGAATCGCCAACGCCTACCACACCGGCACTGCCCTGCAAATCACCACTGCTGGGCATGGCATTGCCGCTGCGCGAGATGCGCGCCACCACCTCCACCTGTGCAAAATGGGACAAGGACATGGCGGGGTTCATGGCATTGGAATCATCAAGCGTGAAACGCAGGGGCAGGTCCTTGACCTGGGCGCGGATAATGGCCACCGGCATGCGCGGCCCCTGGGGTGCCCGGGCAAAGATAAAGACCGTATCCTGGTCCGCCACCTGCTTGCGCAGCGCCGGATCCAGGGTGACCTCGCCGCTCACCTGCTGCAGGCCGCCGCTCTGCGCCTTGTCGGCGGCAGCGCTCTCGGCAGACGTCGCCGTCTGCGACGTCCCGGCCCCCGGCTGACGGCCCGCCAGCAGGGACTCGGCCTCGGCGATATTGCTCTCCATGGTGCGCGCCGCCTGTGAGTCTTTGGGCACCTGGGCGTAGAGTCGTTTCCAGTATTCCAATGCCTGCTGAAAATCGGCGCGCTCATAGGCCGCGGTGCCCGCCAGCCACAAGGCCTTCTGGTTGTTGGGATCAAGCTCCAGGGCGCGGCGGATCAGTTCCAGGGGCCGGCCCTCCAGGGATTCGCCACCGGCCATGGCCAGGGCATCGGCATAGTCCGCCAGCAACTGGGCATCGCCATCATTGAGGCGCACCGCATTTTCCAGCGCCGCCAGGGCATCATCGAAACGCCGTAGGACGATGTAGGAACGACCCAGCATCTTCCAGCCTTCGGCATCCAGGGGGTCCTCTTTTAGACGCTGGGCCAGTTGCTCCACCATCCTGTTGATCTGGGCTGTGACGTCGGACTCCGACATCTGGCCCATCTGCTGCTGAGCGGCCTGGCGCGGGTCGATGGCATCGGGTTCGCCGAAATAATAATAGCCGCCCACGGCAAAGAGCGGCAGCAGGATGCCCAGCAGCAAGGCCGTCTTTTTCGAAGCGGCGAGGTTTCCGCTCCCCGCGGCTGCGCTCGGCGCCGGTTCTTCCACGTCTTCCAGCAGGCGCCGCTCCAGTTCCACACGCCCCAACTCGTATTGCTCCTTGCTGATGATATCGTTGTCCAGGTCACGCTCCAGTTCTGCGAGTTGGTCACGATACACTGTGATATTGATGGCGCTGCGCGCTATTGCGTCTTCCGCGCGCCGTTTTTGCAGCAGCGGCGGAATCACGAACAGCAATGCTGCAACCAGCAGCAACGCGGCCACCACCATAAAAATCGTCATACCTTGCCCTCATCATTGTCGGAGCCACTATCCAGCAGGGCCTCGGCGCGGCGGATCTGCTCTGGCGAAAGTTGCTCATCCTCCGCCTGGCGACGGCGGCGTTTGAGCGTAATGAACAAAATGCTGCCGGCAAGCAGCACCAGGATGAAGGGGCCCAGCCATAAGAGGGCTGTAGTGGCCTTCATGGGCGGCTTGAAGAGAATGAAATCACCGTAGCGCTGGACGAGAAAATCGGTGACCTCGGCGTCACTGCGGCCCTGCTCCATCATGATGCGCATTTCCCGCCGAACGTCATTGGCGAAGCCGGAGTCCGACTCCGCAATCGACTGCCCCTGACAGACCAGGCAGCGCAACTCCCCACCCAGTGCCGCCATCCGGGCCTCGATCACGGGATCCGCCACCAGGGGCGCTGCCTCCTTTGCCGCCACAGCAGTTGCGAACAAGAACAAGGGCAGCAGCGCCATGAGCAACACCCCTCCCGCTGCCTGCGCGGGCTTCAAGACGGTATCCCGGATCATCCTTGCAACTCCTTCACCAATGGCAAAATCTTGTTCTGCAGGGCAGCGGGGGTGACCGGACCGATCTGCTTGTAGCGAATGATGCCCTGCTTGTCGATGACATAGGTTTCCGGCACCCCATAGACACCGTAGTCCATACCCACCCGGCCCTCTGCATCATAGGCGCTGAGAGTATAGGGGTTACCCAGATCCCGCAGCCAGCGTATAGCATCCTCGCGCTGATCCTTATAGTTGAGGCCGTAGATGGGCACGATATGCTGGCGTGCCAGTTCGATGAGCAGGGGATGTTCCTGTCGGCAGGAGACACACCACGACGCCCAGACGTTCAACAGCCACACCTTGCCCAACATCTGTCGGGAGGAAAACTGCGCCCCGGGATTGTGCAGCTGGGACAGGGAGAAAACGGGCGCCGGCTTGTCGATGAGGGGCGACGGCACCTCCCGGGGATTGAGGAACAGGCCCCTGCCCAGAAATACCACCAGCACCCCGAACACCAGCAGGGGAATAAGAAAACGCAAATGACGCTTCATCAGCTACTGCTCTCCCGCGCCAGTGAAGGTGCGCCCTGCACGGCACCGCCGCTGGCGCCTGCCGGCCGGGTGGCGGCCTTGTTGCGCAGGGCCAAGCGATAGCGGCGGTCGCTGACCGCCAACAACCCGCCCAGTGCCATGAACACTGCGCCGCCCCAGATCCAGTCGACAAAGGGCTTGTAATAGATGCGCACGATCCACGCCCCGCCACTGAGAGGCTCGCCCAGGGAGACATACAGATCACGAAACAGGCCGGTGTCGATGGCGGCCTCCGTCATGGGCATGGTCTGCACGGTATAGATACGTTTCTCGGGATGCAGCACCATCAGATCGCGGCCGTCCTTGCTGACGCTGATGTAGCCGCGGGTGGCCTGGTAATTGGGCCCCGGCACATCCACCACGCCATCGAAGCGGAAGGTATAGCCACCGATGGTGGCCGTATCGCCGACACCCATACGCAGATCCTTCTCGGTCTCATAGCCTTTCACCAGGGTGACACCGATGATGAACAGCGCTACCCCCAGGTGGGCCAGCTGCATCCCATAATAGCTGCGGCTCATGCCGGTCAGCCCCGATCGCCCCAGTTCGCGGTTGCGCCGGTAACGGCGCACGAAACCAAGGGCGATGGTGCTGATCAACCAGGCAGCCAGCAACAAGCCGAGACTGATCATCGGCGTCCAGCCTCCCAGCAGGAAGGGCAGCACCAGGGCAACAACCGCAGCGCTGCCAAAGGCCCAGCGCAGGCGCACCGCCAGTTCCGGCAGGCTGGCCTTTTTCCAGCGTGCCACCGGCCCCACCCCCATCAGAAACACCAGCGGCACCATGAGGGGCACGAATACCGCCTCGAAATAGGGAGGGCCGACGGAAATCTTGCCCAAGCCCAGGGAATCCAGCACCAGAGGATAGATGGTCCCCAACAGGACGCTGCCCGCAGCCACGATCAGCAGTACATTGTTGAGCAGCAGCAGCGATTCACGGGACAGCAGATTGAAACGCCCCCCCAGCCCCACCTTGGGTGCACGCAGGGCATAGAGAAACAGGGAACTGCCCACCACGGCGGCCAGAAAGGCGAGGATGAAAATCCCCCGCTCGGGATCGGTGGCAAAGGCATGCACGGAGGTCAGGACACCGGAGCGCACCAGGAAGGTCCCCAGCAGGCTGAGGGAGAAGGCCATGATGGCCAGCAATACCGTCCAGTTCTTGAAACTGCCGCGTTTCTCGGTCACCGCCAGGGAATGAATCAGGGCGGTGCCCACCAGCCAGGGCATGAAAGAGGCATTCTCCACCGGATCCCAGAACCACCAACCGCCCCAGCCCAGTTCGTAATATGCCCACCAGCTGCCCAGGGCGATGCCCAGGGTCAGGAACATCCAGGCCACCGTGGTCCAGGGCCGCGACCAACGTGCCCAGGCGGCGTCCAGCCTGCCCCCCAGCAGCGCGGCAATAGCGAAGGCGAAGGCCACCGAGAACCCCACATAGCCCATGTAGAGCATGGGTGGATGGATCACCAGCCCCGGGTCCTGCAGCAGGGGATTGAGATCGCGGCCTTCGGCCGCCGCAGGGATGAGGCGCTCGAAGGGGTTGGAGGTGACCAGCATGAAGAGCAGGAAGCCCACCGACACCAGCCCCAGCACACCGATCACGCGCGCCACCATCTCGTCGGGCAGTTTGCGGCTGAAAACGGTCACTGCCAGAGTCCAGCCCGTCAACATCATGGCCCACAGCAGCAGAGAACCCTCATGGCCGCCCCACACCCCGGCAATGCGGTATTGCAGGGGTAATGCGGAGTTGGAATGGCTGGCCGTATAGAGGACGGAAAAATCGTTGCTGATAAAGGCGTAGGTCAAACAGCCAAAGGCGATGGCGACAAACACGAACTGCCCCTGGGCCGTCGGCCGTGCCACGGCCATCCAGGCAGTATTTCCCCGTGCGGCGCCGATCAACGGCAGGGTTCCCTGCACCAGGGCCAGCCCCAATGCGATGATCAATGCGAAGTGTCCGATTTCGGGTATCACGGCTGTGTCTCTCCTTCCACGGCCAGCACGGCGTCATTGCCGCCTGTCTTGGCCTTCTGCAGGGCCTCCGCCACTTCTGGAGGCATATAGTTCTCATCGTGCTTGGCCAGCACCTCATCGGCATGAAACACGCCATCTTCGCCGAGCTTCCCCTGAGCGACCACGCCCTGCCCCTCGCGGAACAGGTCAGGAAGAATGCCGCTGTACAAAACGGGTATGGTCTCCACGGTATCGGTCACCAGAAAGCGCACGGTAACACCGTCGCCCTGGCGTTCCAGGCTGCCCTCCTGGACCAGTCCGCCGAGACGAAAGCTGCGTCCCACCGGCGCCTCCTTCGATGCCACTTGGCTGGGACTGAAGAAGAATACCAGATTGCTTCGAAAGGCATTGAGGATCAACATGGCGGCGACGCCCACACCTACCAGCCCCACCAGGATGAAAGCAAACCGTTTATGTCTTGGCTTCATTATATTCGACCTTT
>CAYRLE010000006.1:22904-55334 GCA_964425105.1 uncultured Gammaproteobacteria bacterium
TTCGACCTTTACTGAGATGACATTCTATTGATTCGACCGAGACGCTGCAGAATGGTTCGGCGCCGCTGCCTCACCCACAGCACCTCCAGCAACATGAGCAGTGCGGCGGCGCCGTAGGAACCCCAGATGTAGAAGCCATAGCCGCCCATATCCAGAAATTCGGACCAGTTCATTGTTCTTCCTCCAGCATTTCCATGACCCATTCACTGTGGCGCTCCCGCTCCAGGATGATGCAGCGCACCCGCATCAGGACCACGGCAATGGCATACATCCAGCAGGCAAAGGCCATCACCAGCATGGCGCTGAGCATGGTGGCGGCCATGGTAGGCGCCTTGGCGAAACTGATGGAGGCCCCCTGATGGAGGGTGTTCCACCACTGAACCGAATAATAGATGATGGGCACGTTCACCACCCCCACGATGGCCAACAGGGCGCTGGCGCGTGAGGCGCGGCGCGGATCGTCGATGGCCGCCTGCAGGGACATGTAGCCGATATAGAGGAACAGCAGGATCAACTCGGTGGTAAGGCGGGCATCCCACACCCACCAGGCACCCCACATGGGCTTGCCCCACAGGGCACCAGTCCACAGCGCCAGGAAGGTGAACATGGCGCCGGTGGGGGCCAGGGCGCTGGCCATCATGGCGGACAGCCGGGTATTGAAGATCAGCCCCAGGGCGGCATAGACCGCCATGACGATATAGATGAACATGGACATCCAGGCCGCCGGCACATGGATGAACATGATGCGGTAGGCTTCGCCCTGCTGATAATCGGTGGGGGCGACGAAAAAACCCAGATAGAGGCCCACCGCTGCCGCCAGCACTGCCAGCAGCGCGAACCAGGGAATCAGCCTGCCCGCCAGGGGATAGAAGGTCGCCGGCGAGGAATATTTGAACCAGTTGATGTTTGCAGCACTCATGCCAATACCTGACCGTTCATTCCAGTGAAATCCGTAATGCCGCTGCCGCGGCCAGCGGCGCAAAACACAGCGCCAGCACTACTATCGCTCCCAGCAGGGACAGGTGTGCCCCGCCCCCCAAGCCCGACACCTGGGCCTCCACCGCCCCCGCGCCAAAGATCAGCACCGGTATGTAGAGGGGCAGCACCAGCAGCGAAACCAGCACCCCGCCGCCGCGCACCCCCAGAGTCAGGGCGGCGCCCACGGCGCCGATCAGGCTGATGGCCGGTGTCCCCAGCAGCAGGGACAACAACAATACCTGCAAGGCCGCCGGTTCCATGCCGAACTGCAGGCCCAGCAATGGCGCCATCAGCACCAGCGGCAGGCCGGTCACCAGCCAGTGGGCCAACACCTTGCCCAGCACCAGCAGCGCCAGGGGCTGGGGCGCCAGCAGAATCTGCTCCAGAGTTCCGTCGGCATAATCGTTGCCGAACAGCCGGCCCAGGGCCAGCATGGAGGCCAGGATGGCGGCCACCCACACCACGCCGGGGGCGATCAGGCGCAGGGTCTCCATTTCCGGCCCCACTCCCAGGGGAAAGAGGCTCACCACGATCACGAAGAAGAACAGTGTCGTCAAGACATCGGACACCCGCCGCACCGCCAGGGTCAGATCGCGCACCACCATGCATCGCAGAGCGGCAAACACGGTTCAGCCGCCTCCCATGGCGATCTCTTTCGCCATACCCGCAGTGAGCGTCACTTCCTGATGGGTGGTCAACACGATGATGCCGCCACCCCCCAGGTGCTTTTTCAGGACCTCCTCCAGGGCGGCTACGGCACCTTTGTCCAAGGCCGTGAAGGGCTCGTCCAGGATCCACAGGCGCGCCCGGCTCAGTTGCAGACGAGCCAGTGCCACGCGCCGCTTCTGCCCCTGGGACAGGACGCGCACCGGCAGATCCTCGCAAGCTTGGAGGCCCAACCCGGCCAGGGCCTCCAGGGCCTGGGACTCGGACACTGCGTCGCCAGTGAGGGTGGCGGCGATGCGCAGATTCTCCAGCCCCGTCAAATCGTCCTTCAGGGCCGCCGCATGTCCCAGATAGAGGAGTTCGCGGCGAAAGTCCTCGCCCAGCGAGCCGATCCCCTCGCCCTGCCACAACACCTCCCCTTCGGCGGGCATCACCAGGCCGCAAAGCAGCCGCAGCAAGGTCGTCTTGCCACTGCCATTGGGGCCGTGGACATAGAGCAACTCGCCGCCCGCGAGGGAAAAATTCAGCCCGCTGAACAGACGGCGGTCACCGCGCACGGCGCCGAGGCCGGCCGCTTCCAGCATCAGCCCTCCCCGCCTCTGGGCCGGCGCCGACTGCACGCGTATGTTAGCATAAAGTGTGTTGCCCCCTGGAAAAGCGCTTGAAAATCAAAATCTCAAGCAACAATATAAGGGGCGCGGAAAACCGCTGCCATGCAGGCATCATTCGCTTTCAAAACAACTTCCATATTGAATACATAAACCCGGAATGATACCGCAGTTGCCTTGAGTCTTGCCAGCCGTTACCAGGAAAACTCCAAAACATCATGAGAAAACAACTTCTTGCACTCCAACAGCGGCTCGACACCGTGATCCTGGGCCAACAGTCCCTGGTGGAACGCCTGCTGGTGGGGCTGTTGAGCAAC
Organism: uncultured Gammaproteobacteria bacterium; assembly: GCA_964425105.1. Lineage (GTDB taxonomy): Bacteria > Pseudomonadota > Gammaproteobacteria > SZUA-140 > SZUA-140 > S012-109. Next base: position 25,474 of record CAYRLE010000006.1, read on the forward strand.
GGCCACCTGCTGCTGGAGGGCGTGCCGGGGCTGGCCAAGACCCGCGCCGTACGGGCCCTGGCCAGGGGCCTGGCACTGCGCTTCAAGCGCATCCAGTTCACGCCCGACCTCATTCCCGGCGACATCACCGGCAGCGACATCTTCCTGCCACAGGAAGGGCGCTTCCAGTTCGTGGAGGGCCCCATCTTCAACGACATCATCCTCGCCGACGAAATCAACCGCGCCCCGCCCAAGGTCCAGTCGGCCCTGCTGGAGGCCATGGAGGAACGCCAGGTCACCGTGGGCGGCGCCAGCCGCCCCCTGGCAGCGGGCTTCATGGTCATCGCCACCCAGAACCCCATCGAGCAGGAAGGCACCTATCCCCTCCCTGAGGCCCAGATGGACCGCTTCTTCATGAAGATTCATATCGACTATCCGGACGAGGAGACGGAACTGGCCATCCTGCAGCAGGCACAGCAAACTCCCGACGCCGAGGGGACTGACGCCCATCAGGAGCCGGTGATGTCGGCGGAGGCCCTGGCCGAGGCCCAACACCAGTGCCAGGCGGTCTATCTGGACGACATGCTGGCGCGCTATATCGTCGCCCTGGTGACTACCACCCGGCAAGCGGCGCAGCGGGATGCCCAACTGGGGGAATGGCTCAACCGCGGCGCCTCCCCGCGCGCCACCCTGGCGCTGGCACGCGCCGCCCGCGCCCGCGCCTACCTGCAGGGACGGGACTTTGCCACACCCGATGATATCATGGCACTCGCCGGTGACGTCCTCAGCCACCGCATTTCCCTGGGCTTCGCGGCACGCGCCGCCGGCATCGGCCCGCGCCAGGCGGTGGCCCGCCTCCTGGAGACGGTACCGGCGCCATGAGCGCCGCCCCTCTGCTCCCCAGCGAGGAACTGGAACGGCTGCGCCTGCAGACTCTGGAGCACTGGCAGCGGGAAACCCGTCGCACGGCCCTGCCACAAGCGGGCCCCTTCCCCTCCCTGCTGCGCGGCCAGGGTCTGGAGATCCACGACCGCCGCCCCTACCAGGCGGGCGATGACGTGCGCCACCTGGACTGGCGCGCCACCGCCCGCAGCAACCACCCCCTGAGCAAGGTATTTCTGGAAGAACGCGGACGCAGCCTGTTCCTGCTCATCGACCGCCGTCCAGCACTGCGCTTTGGCAGCTGCCGCGAGACCAAGGCGGCCAGCGCTGCGCGCATCGCCGCCATTCTCGCCTTCACGGCTCTGCACAGCGGGGAGCGGGTAGGGGGCATGGTACTGGAGGATGCGCCGCATCTTTACCCCGCTGCTGGCGCCAGCGACCGGGTCTTCTCCCTGCTGCAGGCCGCCGCGGCGCCCTTTGCTGCACAGACGCAACATCCGCCCTCGCTCTTGCCCCTGTGGCCGGAGATCGCCCGCCACTGCGGTGCCGGCACTGATCTGTGCCTCATCAGCGACTTCCACGAACTGGACGAATTTCCCCCGGCCACCCTGCACGCCCTGAGCGAACACTGCGCCGTCCATGCCTTCCAGGTCAGGGACCGGGGCGAAGCGTCCCTGCCGGATATTGGTGTGCTGCGCCTGCGCACCCCCGGCGGAGAAACGGTCCTGGTGGACAGCAGCAACGGCAAGCTGCGTCACCGCTATAGCCAGCGCATGGCCCGCCACCAGAGTGAGTTGGCGCGCATCCTGGCCAGCGCTGCCATCCCCTTGTGCATGGTTTATAATCACCTGGACACCTTCCGGCAATTGACCATGACACTCCACCATGAAGGCGGCCATGACACTTCCCCCTGAGCTGTTGCAGCGCCTGGCGGACATCGAGCCACCCCCGGCGCCGGACTGGCAGCCCACGCTACTGACAGGCGGTGCTCTATTCCTTGTGCTGGCCCTGCTGCTCGTGGCCTGGAGGCTTGCGCGCCGCCCCCAGTCTCCCCAACGCACTGCCCTGCAACGCCTGCAGTATCTGGAGCGACAGTGGCAACAGGGCCGTTGCAGCGAACGCGAGACTGCCTACCGCCTGGCGGCCATCCTGCGCCTGGGGCTGGGCCTGGCAAGCCTGCAGACGACACCCGACCCGCGCCATGGCCGGGAATGGCAACAACTCATTCAGCAACTGGACGAACTGCGCTACCAGCCACAGCCGCCGCGGCTGACGGCAACGTTGTTCCACAGTGCGCGGCGCTGGCTGGCCGGGCCGCGCGCCTGACGAAGCGGATGCCCACCATGCTGGTCTTTGCCCAGACCCCCTGGCTGTTCCTGCTCCCCCTGCCCCTGCTGCTGACATTGCTGCGCAAGAGGCGCGCTGCGGCGGCCCGCTATGATGAGTTCACCGCCGCCATCCTCCATCCCCAGGCAGCGCTGCTCGCCGAACTGGCCGGCACTGCGCAGACGAGTGAACGCAGAAGCCGGATACTGTGGCTGACCGGCTGTATGCTGTTGATCCTGGCCCTGGCCCGCCCCCAGTGGCTGGACTTTTCCAGCCCCGCGGCCCGCCAGGGCCACGACCTGATGGTGGCCATCGATGTCTCCGGCTCCATGCGCACCCTGGACCTCGATGGCCCGCAACAGGCCCTGAGCCGCCTGGCGGTAGTCAAGACGGCCCTCGCCGGCTTCCTGGACAAACGCGGCGACGACCGTATCGGGGTCATCCTCTTCGGCGATCAGGCCGCCACCTACATACCCCTGACCAGCGACCTGAGCTTGCTGCAGACCCTGCTGGCGGACATCCGCCCCGGCCTGCTGGGGGAAAGGACCGCCCTGGGGGACGCCATCGCCCTGGCGGTGGCGCGCCTCCAGGACAGGCCACCGGCCTCCCGGCTGCTGCTGCTGTTCAGCGATGGCGCCAACACCGCGGGGGAAACTCCGCCGGCGGCCGCCCTGAAACTGGCCAGGCAAAATCATGTGCGCATCTTCACCATCGCCGTGGGCACGGCAGGCAAGGTGCTGTTTCCCCGCGGCCCGGTGATGGCCCCGCAGGTCACACAACAGCCTCCCGATGAAGACCTGCTGAGCCAGCTGGCCCAGCAAAGCGGCGGTGCCTTCTATCACGCCGCATCCAGCGCCGACATGACCCGCATCCTGAGCGATATCGACGCCCAGGCGCCCACCACCATCCGCGATCCGGCCCGGGCCAGCCACCGTGAGTGGTACTGGCTGCCCCTGATGGCTGGCCTGCTGATGCTGCTGCTGGCCCAGTACCGCAGTCACAGGATGGTGCTGCCATGAACGGGCTGACCCTGGCCCAGCCCTTGTGGCTGTTGCTGCTGCCGCTGCCCTGGCTGTTGCGGCCCTGGCTGCAGCGGCGCCACGACGAACGGCTCGGCCGTCTCATCGCGCCGCACCTCTGGCCCCTGCTGATCCAGCCCCGCTCCCAGCGGGGACAGGGCGCCTTTTCCCGGCGCTTTCTGGCGGCCTGGGTCCTGGCCATGCTGGCTGCCAGCGGTCCACAGCTGACGAGACAGGAGCAGGCAGCGCAGCCCCGGGGAGGTATCGACCTGGTAGTGGTGGTGGATATCTCTCCCTCCATGGCGGTGAGCGACATCGCCCCCAGCCGCCTGGAGCGGGCCAAGTTCGAGTTGCGCGACTTCCTCGCCAGGCGGCAGGGCGAACGCCTGGGCCTGGTGGTCTATTCCGCCCAGGCCTATCGGCTGCTGCCGCTGACCAGCGACAGCGCCACCGTGGCCCATTTCGTAGCGGCCCTGGACAGCGGCATGACCCGCCGCCACGGCTCCAATCTCACCATGGCCCTGGAAACAGCCAGTGAGTTGCTGCAGGACAGCCCCCGCGGCAGCCGCGCCGTGCTCCTGCTCAGTGACGGTGGGGTCCATGACGCCGCCAGCGCCCGCGCGGCGGCACGGCGCCTGGGGCACCGGGACATCCCCTTGCTGATCATGGGCATCGGCACCCCCGCCGGAGGACCAGTCTATGACGCCCATGGGCGCTTCCTGCAACATGAAGGACAAGTGGTCATATCCCACCTGGACAGGACCCTGCTCAGCGGCCTGGCGCGACTCAGTGGCGGGCGCTATACCCCACTCCAGAGTGATGACAGCGACTGGGAACGCCTGCAAGACGCCATGGCACGCCTCACCCCCTACAGCCGCGAGGCAACAACACCGGCGCCTCAAGCCACGCTGCTCTACCCCGGCCTGCTGGCCGCCAGTCTGATACTGTTTCTGAGCGCTGGGCTGCGCCTCTCCCTGCCTCGCCCTCTGCCCGCCCTGTTTCTGCTGACATGCCTGCCGCTACCGCTGTCCACTCCCCAGGCAGGCCCCTGGCAGGAGCAACAGGCCTACGACGCCCTGCAATCCGGCGACTACCAAGCTGCCACCAGACTCTACGGGGCGCTGGACAGCTACCATGGCGCACTCGGCCGCGGTGCGGCGGCCTACCGCCAGGGCGACTGGCAGGCAGCGCTGAGTGCCTTCCGAGAAGCGGCCCGACTGGCCGGAAATAAAGATGAACAGGCACAGGCGGCCTACAATATCGGCACCACCTTGCTGCGCCTGGGCGAGTTGGAAGATGCAGCGCAGGCCCTGGAGCAGGCCCTGCGCTGGCAACCCCATCACAAGGGCGCGGCCCTCAATCTGGGACTGATCAAAGAAGCGCGCCGTGCCCTGCAGGGCGATGCCCCCCCCAGACTGCAACAGAGCGCCCCCCTGCACCTCAATGGCGGCGCGAACTTCCTGCCCCGGGCAAGCGGCATGCCAGCTGGCATGCCGCAAGGTGGCAGCCGGCCCACGGCCAGCGCCGAGCCAGGGATTTTGCCGCGCCCTCTTGGCGAGGCGGATGCGGCGCTCATTGTCCGCCTGCGCATGGCGGAGCAGGAAGCCGCCTTCGAGGCCTTGCCCGAGAACAAGCCATGGTAAGGGGAGGCGCGATTCTGCTGCTGTGCTGCCTGCTGGCCGCGGCACCGACCTGGGCTGCCAGTTTCACGGCCAGCGTGGACCGCAAACAATCGTATACCGATGAACAAGTGCTGTTGACGCTCTCCCTGGTCAACAGTGACACCCGTCTGCGCGCCGAGGGGCTGGACCCCAATGTGGATCTCAGCGTTTTGACCCGCGACTTCGACGTGGGTGTGCCACGCGCCTCTCACCGCTATAACATCTACCGCAACCGCGGCCGCTCTACCTCTGAAATCAAGGTGGCGCTGTTTCCCAAACACAGCGGCAGCCTGCGCATTCCTCCCTTCACCGTCGATGGACTGCGCAGCAAAGCCATCACCCTACAGATACTGCCCGCCAAGGTAGAGAAGGATCCGCCGCTATTCATACGCAGCGGTATCACCCGGCAGCGCCTCTGGACAGGGGAGCAAACCATCGCCTACCTGGATCTCTATCACCGCATCGCACTGAAAAGCGCCCGCCTGGGCGGCGATCTGGACACGGAACCCCTGCAGCTTCATCTCACGCCCCTGCCGCAACAAGAACGTAGCACCACCATTGACGGCCTGACATACAAGGTCAGTCGCAGTGCCTGGAGCATCACTCCGCTGGACGCCCGGCCGCTGACCATCAAGTTCCCGGATGTCTGGGTGGAAACAGCCGCGGGGCGCCGCATCCGCCTGCCCTTTACCGAGACCCACCTCCAGGTGCGTCCCCTCCCGGCCGGCACACCCAGCGACATCCTGGTGGGCAAGCCCCGCCTGGAACAGACCCTGCCCGGGGGCGCCCACCCCGCCAATCGCCCCATTCCTTGGCATATCACCCTGCGGGCGCCTGCGGCGACGCAGGCGTTGCCCGCCTCCCTGCCCATCGCCGACACCCCATTGCTGAAGATCTATTTCGATGAGCCAGCAAGGGACTGGGAAGAGAATGAACAAGGGGACATGATTGCGGTCGCCCGTTATACCGGCTATGTCATTCCCCAGCGAGCAGGCAAGCTCATGCTGCCCACGCTCAAACTTCCTTATTTCGATCCGCAAGAGGGTCGCGTGCAACAGGCAGTCCTGCCAGGGGCAAGCCTGGAGGTGACGGGCGGGACCAGTATACCCCTCCCCACCACCCAGCCCTCGCCTCCACCCACCGCCGCAGCAGACGCCAAACACATGGTGGAGAACACCTCCAGCAGTTGGTGGCAACCAGCCGCTATTCTGTTTGCCCTGCTCTGGCTGTCCACCTGCCTGCTCTGGTGGCATCGCTGGCGCAGCGCTGCCGAGGCAGTCCGCAATCCGTCAGTGGAACGAGGCAGGCCTCCCAGGCTGCCCGCCCGCCCGCCCATGATCGGGGCGCTGACGGCTGCGCTGCAGGCGCACTCCCTGGAAGAGGGCGTGCGGCGCTGGGAACAGGAACAGGGACCAGATCTGCAATTGCGCAGGCTGGTCAGTGAAGTGCAGGCATTCCATTACGCAGTGTCTGGAAACGAGGGGGCAGAGCAGGCACGGCTGGAAGAGGAGGTCCGGCAGTTCGTCAAGCGCAGCGGGCGCTCAGCCGGCAAGAGGACGGCAGACGACCCTTGGCTGCCGGAGAATTTTGCCCGGGAAATAGGTGGGGTAAGTGGCAAGCGGTGAGGAAAAATGCTGGCGCAGCCAGACTCAGACGCCGTTCTTCTCTGTCTTTCCGGAGGAGGCGGAAAGGGGCTTGTTGACGAAGCTGTGCTCCATGGCATAGTAGATGAGTTCGGCAAAATTCTTCATTTGCATCTTTTCCAGGATGCGGTTGCGGTGAGTACTGACGGTCTTCTCGCTCAAGGCCAGCTGCTTGCCGATTTCGGCATTGCGCATGCCTGAGGCCAGCATACAGAAAATCTGGAACTCGCGGTCACTGAGGCGCTCGTGAGGCGCCCGCTCAGCCGCTGGCGCCAGACTCTGCGCCAGTTTCTGGGCGATGGACGAGGTAATGTATTTCTCCCCCCTACCCACCAACTCCAAAGCCCGCAGTAATTCCTCCGCCTTGCAGCCCTTGGTGAGGTAACCCGCCGCCCCGGCCTTGAGGGCACGGATGGCATATTGGTCTTCGCCGTGCATACTGAGCACCAGTACCGCGACCGCCGGCCAGCGGCGCTTGATTTCCTTCAAGACCTCCAAGCCATTCATCTCGGGCAGGGTCAGATCCAGCAGGACCACATCCCAATATCCTGCCTCCAGTTTTTGCAACGTCTGGATACCGGTCTCTGCCTCTCCGATGTGCTGGAATTCCGTGGTATCGGCCAATATCTGCCTCAAACCGTTGCGCAGGATGGCATGGTCATCTGCGATCAATATATTCATATGACTCCTCAAGCCGGATTGAGCAATGGCGCCCACTTCCCCCTGGAATGGTCTGAATATGGATGAGGACGTTCCTCCATGAAACGACGGGGGAATAATATTTGCTAGTCTAGCCAATTGGCTGTCAAATTGACAGCGGATTATTCCCTTGAAAAATAAGAAAAATCCTAGCGCGACGGGGCGGTGAATGGGGAGGAAGTTTAAGGAAACTCTGATTAATTCTGGGCCTTGGCGAGGAGAAAATCCAGCACTGCCGTCATTTCCTCCACACTGCGCACCATGGAGGGATCGACACGATATCTGCCTGCGATGATGATGGATGGTGCCCCCTGGATCCCGTAGCGCTTGCTCATGATCCTGGCCTGGCGCACCTTGCGGGCGGTGAAATTGCTGCGGAAGGCATTGCGGAAAGCAGCCGGCTCCACGCCCTGCTCGGCAAAGAACTCCGTCAGCGCCGCCTCGCTGTCCAGATGCCGCCGGTGGCGGTGTATGGCGGCAAACAGGGCGCCATGGACCCGCTCCTCCACGCCCAGGGCCTGGGCCGCATAGAAGGCCCGGGCGAGCATGATCATCTGCTCATTGGTGATCGCCGGCATGCGGCGGTAATGAATCTGCTCCCGGTGTGCCGCCCGCCAGCGCTCGAGTTCGGGTTGCAGAACGAAACAGGTGCGGCAGCCGTACCACAGCAGTTCCAACACCTCCACGCCATTGCCTTTCTGAACCGGCTGCGGGGGATCGATGACCTGATAGTGAACGCCGGCCTGAAAGAGCGCAGGTGGTGCAGCCTGCAGGGGCAGTGCCGCCAACAACAGGAGTAAAAAAACGCCGAGGAAGGCGTGAGGTGTGAGGCGTGAGGAGAAAGCCGAATGATTGCTAACAAACGAAGTACACGCCTCTCCCCTCACCCCTCACACCTCACTCAATAGACTGAACGACGATCTCATGCCCACCCGCGGCCGGTGCATCGCGCCGCGGACTGTTGCGCTCCTGCCACTGGCGGCGTTTTTCCTCCAGAGCCTGGCGTTCATCCGGAGACAGCGGCCCGCGCGCCAGGCGCGCATCCCACTCCCACAGCGCGGCCCGCGCCCGGCGCACATAGGGATCGCCGGGAGGCGCCAGATGGATATAGGTACGCATGGCGCCCAGGGCACCTTGCAGATCGTCGTGCTGCTCAAAGACCTCGGCCAACCCCCAGTAGGCATTGCCCTGGTAGGGATCCAGGTCGATGGCGCTGCGGAAAAAGGCCTCTGCCTCCCGATAGCGTTTCAGGCCCAGCATGGCATAGCCCATATTGACATAGGCGGCCGTGAGACGCGGCGACAGCGCCAACACCCGGTGCAGGGCTGTGGCGGCATGTTCATAACGACCGGCATGCAGCATCATCACGGCCTGCTGGAAACGCAGCCTGATCTCTGCCATACGTGCGTCACCCTGCTCCGCCTGCGGAGGCGCCATCTCCGTTGTCCAGGCCACAGCCGGCCGGACACGGGATGCCTGCAGGGGGCGGTAATCCAGTTCGCTGTCGAGCAGCAGCATCACCACGGCGAGGGCCACCACGCCCACTGAAGCCAAAGAAAGGCTGGCAACTGTTGATTCATCGGGACCAGCCATTCAGATCACCCCCTTGTGGGCCGCCTCGCTGTAGAACGGCGTACCGAAATAAGTCATGAAGGCAAAGATGAAAATGGCCACGATGGCGAGAGCGCCGACACGTATGGGGATGCGATAGGTCAGGCGGGCATGGAGGGTCGCGCCGAGAAACAGCCAGTTGAGGAAAGAGGAGGTCTCCAGGGCATCCCAGGCCCAGTAGCGCCCCCAGGCATCCTGCGCCCACACTGCGCCGGCGATCAACATCAGGCTGTCGAAGATCAGGGCAATGAGCATGAAGCGCCAGGCCAAGTGATCCAACACCTTATCCGGTGGCAGAGCCCGGAACAGGGAGACGAAAGGCGAGAGTCCCCGCAGCAGTATCACGCCGGCCAGGCCGGTACCCACCAGGGAGAAGGCGAGGAAGAATTTGCCGAAACCGACATGGGCCCAGAGCCATTTGTTGTAATAAGTGGGCGGATAGGGGCTGGCTGCGGGATCCAGCAACAGGATCCACACCCCCAGTACGCCCATGATAGGCAACACAATCACCGAGGTGGGACGCAGCACCGGCAGACGCCAGTAGGCCAGGCCGTAGACCAGCCCGAGACTGAACAGCTGGCTCATCATCAACTCGAAGAGGTTGACGAAGGGACCGTGGCCGATGCGCAGCCAGCGTTCCGCCAGGGCCACGCACAACAGCAGCACACCCGCCAGTATCAGGCCCAGCACCGCCGGCTCATGGGAGCGAGTCAACGCCGCGCCGGCCGCAGCGCCGCGGCTGCGCACCACTCCCTGCAGGGACAACAGCAAGGCAAGGCCATAGGCCGCCACGCCGGTATAGAGCCAGGGCAGTTCTGTAATACTTTCTTCAAGCGCCATGGTTGTTTATACCTCCGTCTGCCCGCGCCATCCGCAGGTCCTGGCTCAGCGAACGGCTGTTCTGCGGCAAGGGATGGGTGGCGAATTTGCTCCAGAAATGTAGCGCCAGGCCCAGCACCCCCAGCACAGCGGTAATAAACAGCCATTGCAGAGTGGGATCATAGAACAGCTTGTACCCCATCCAGTTGCTGAGCCCCTCATAGCGCAGGCGTCCGCCAGCAAGGCGGGTGGTCCCGCCAGGGCGCAGTTCGACACGCTGGCCGGCGCTCCTCAGCACCAGCAGGGCACGGGCCTTGCGGGGATCCAGGGTCCAGGACTCATCGGCCGTCAGGCCCGTTTCCAGTTGCAGCCAGAACTTGATCTCTTCACCACCCGGTGGTGTCCAACGGTTGGCCTGGCGAAAGTCAAACAGGGGATAGGGGGGCATGTGCACCGTGCCGGTCACCGGCGTACCGCCGTCCGGCATCCAGGTCAACAGCGCGGCGAAGCCCTTGTTGAACGTGGTGTAAAAACGGTAGCCCTCCAAGAGCAGGGGTTTGTCGTCGCCGACCACACGCTGCGCCCAGCCACCCTTGCCGTCCGGCACCAGGACCTGGCTGCGGGTGGGGCCACGCACCATGCCTGGCGCATACTCCACGGTATAGGGCCCCTGAATAAAGCGCACCTTATCCAGGCGGCCGCTGTGCCAGGGGCCGCGGCGCACATCCAGCAACTCGTCCGCACTGAAGGCGCTGCCTTCCACCATCTCGATATGGGCCTCCATGTGGGTCAGGCGTCCCACCGCTGCCAGGAGCACGATGCCCAGCAAGGCCAGATGGAAAATCAACAAGCCGCCACGCCGGTTGATGCGCGAATTGCTGATGATGGCGGCCAGCAGATTGAGGGCCAGCAGGGCCAGCGGCACCACCAGCACCCAGGCCGGCGTCGCTACCGGGTTGTCATAGCTGAGAGCCGCGCCCAGTCCCAGCAGGCCCATCCCCAAAAGGGTGAACTTGGTAGAGGCCAGATAGCGGAACAACATCTTCATGGCGGATTGCTACAGGCCTCGTTGCTGCCGTTCATCCAGGTGGCGCCGTTGAAACCGTTGCCGGGCGCACCGGAGGAACCGCAATTGGCCTGGGTCCATTCGCCGCTGCGGGCGAATTTTCTCACTTTCAATACCGAGCCATTGTAATACGGGCCGTTGTAATAGCGCGCCGTGGTGTTGTTGCGCACCTGGCGCCTGCGGGCATCACCGGCACCGGCGGGCTCACCGGGCTGCAAGGGCGCCTCGAGCCCCACGTCGTTGAGGTTGGCCAGAAAAACCTTGTTCTTCCAGCCATGGGGTATCGCGATATGGCAGAAGGTGCAGCTGAAATCGGTGACGAAGGCGGCATGCCCCACATGCAGATTGGTCAGCTTGAAATTGACACAGCCGGCACTGGAACCGGAGGCGATGCTGAAACCGCTGTCCTGCACATTGGGATCCGGAAAAAAGGCGTCGCCCCGCCCGTACTGCTGATAATCATGACACTTGAAGCAGAGATGATTATAGGGCCCCGGCGGCCGCGCCTCGCCGGTCTTGTTGTCCCAGTCGCCCTTGAGCAGGAAATTGTGGTCAGAGCCATGGGGGCCCCAGGGAAAACCGTTTTCACCGTTATTGGGCACCACCGTCTCAGGGCCGGTGGAAGAGCCGTGACAATCGGTGCAATACATGGTCTGGGTGCCCACTGCCGCGTTGAAGGGCGACAACCAGTCATTTGCGTCGGCCTTGCGCACCGTGGGCAGACGGCCGGTGGGTTTCACCACGGGATGCCAGGAGCGGTGATTGTCCGTCACCCAGTTGACGCAGTTGCCGTCGCTGTCCAGATAGGCCGGCACCGTGCCACCCACGGTATTGGTGGAGTCGGGATCGTTGGGGTCGATTTTCATAGTGCATTCACCGACGCTGCCGCTGAAGGCGCCTGTGGGCGTGGAAGGCGTGCCCTCGCCGGCATGATCGTCGGGGGACTGATATTCCATGGCCTGATTGGTGTACTGGTAGAGATCGTTGGTGCCCGGCGGCGTACCACCCGTGAAAGAACCCAGCAGGGGGGGCTGGTCATAGGTGTAGTTGGAGTGGCACTTGAAACAGAGTTGGTACTCGCGGGTCAGATAGGGCGCGCTGACGGCCGTGCTGCCGCCGCTGCCGGGATCGCCGCGCTTCACATCGAAGGTCACCGGCTCACTGCCGAACTCCGTGGAACCGTAGACGGGCTCCACGCCCCAGATGCCGCGCAACACGCCGGAGGCGAGATTGGTATGGGGCACACCGTCCTCGTGCTGATGGGTACCGGCGGCATCGGGCACGGTATTGTCGGCATTGAACAGGCGGTTCTTCATCACCCGGTGGGGGTTGTGGCAATCGGTGCACTCGGCATGGCGATTGTTGAGATTGCCCTTGCCGAGATTCTCCGGAGCCTCGACGAAATCCTGGCCACGCCGGTCCCCCTGGGTGGCCGTGCTGCCGGTGCCGATGCTATGCACCTCGGTGCCCGCCGCCTGGTCGGAACTGGCGATGGGCATGTGGCGAGCCATGGTGGTGAAATCGGTCTTGATGTCGGGCACCTCGAAAGAGGTATTGGTACTGGGGTTGGTTTGCCCCTGCAGGGTGCCGCCGTCGGCGGAGTGACAGGCATAACAGACCTCCTCCACGGCGGGGTTGCCGCCCTGCTTGTAGCGCGCTCCCCCCGCCGTTGTCGTCAGTGGCCCGTCCGTCCCCCCGCGCAGGATGCGGCGCGCTCCCTGAACCGTGTGGGGATCGTGACAGTTGAGGCAGGCCGCCTGCCAGACCCGGGTGTCATGGGTGAATTCCCTCAGATCAGCGGCGGCATTGGCATAGCGCTCGTCGGCCACAGCCAGATTGGCATGGGCCGATCCCACCCAGCCATCCTTGTCATGACAGCCCAGGCAAATGATGTCGTTATCCTTGTCGAAACTGCCGTCCACCGGCGCCTTTTTCTGAAAGCGGTTGACGCGCAAAAACTTGATATTCTCCCCCGGCACATCGGAACGAACATGGGGATCGTGGCAGGTAATACATTCCACCTTACTGTCCTCCAGGGGCAGGTAGTCGCCCTGGGGCGCAGCCGGTGGACTGCCCCGGGTACGCTCCTGGAGGTGGGCGGCTACTGCGGGATCGAACAACTCGCCGTCGCGGGCAGCCTGGCTGCTGTCGAAAGTGAAGGAGATGGGATGATCATTGCTGAGATCCACGCCCAGGCGGCGGGTGTAACCGCTGGTCTCGCCCAGCCCCTCGGGGATGGTGCCGTCGGCCTTGGTGCCGCTGAAGGGGATGGCGGGTTTTTCCACACGGTTGAGCACGTTCACCGAACCCAGGGCGATGGTGCCGTCATGGCAGGACAGGCAGAGCTTGGACTTGCCGCCAGGCTGCCCCAGGTCGGTGGCGTCCAAGGATGTGGAGGAATAAGGGATGTAGGTGGCGGAAGAAAGCTGGCGGTTCCACAAGGGTGCCCGCTGCTCGGGCGTTGCGCCATGGGGGGTATGGCAGAAGGCGCAGATCTGAGACTCGCTGCTGGCACTGGCCTGGCGCTGGACACCTTGAGGGATCACCGTCGCCGAGAAGTTGTGCTTGGTATTGGAGATATCGGAGATGCGCGCAGCCAAGACATCACCCGCCGCCGGCAGCAACAGCATCAGGACCCCCATTGCTCCCGCCAAATGACGTTTCATGCCTCCCCCAAATATTCGAACACCACCACACGCCCGTTGAACGTGTCAGCGACATAAACCCGGTTATGCTGATCGGTCCAGACACCCGCAGGCAGATAAAACTCACCGATGCCCTTGCCGGTTCCGCCGATTGGCAGTAGGAACTCCCCTTTCTCATTGAATACTAACAGATAATCATAATAGGATTCCACCACATAGAGATTGTTGTCTCTGTCCAGCGCCACCCCCTTGGGACGGGGCAGATCCCCTAAATACAAGCCTCTGCGCCCCACGCTGCGGATAAAACGTCCCGTTCCATCGAAGACCTGGACGCGCGAATTGAGGGTGTCGGTGACATAGAGGTGGCCCCCGGCAAAGGTCAGGTAGGTGGGGGCATTGAACTCACCAGGGCCTTCTCCGCGCCGCCCCCAGGTCTCCAGCAGACTGCCCTGGCGGTCGAAAACCTTGATATTATGGGCCTGGCTGTCGGCCACGAAGATCCTGCCACTGACAGGGTCCCTGGCTAGGCCCACAGGACGCTGCAGAAGGCCGGCACCAAAACTCCCCACCGGCCGCCCCTTGCCATCGAGTCTGATGACCCGCCCCAGACCGCCATCGGCCACCAGAATCTGGTCCTGCTCGCCGGCGCTGATCCCCAGCGGGGTCTCGAAACGCAGATTGCGGCCGGCCATCTCCCAGACCTCCAGGCGCCCGGCGGCCTCATCGAAGACATAGACCGCCGCGCGGCTCACATCGGTCACATAGACCCTGCCTGCTTCATCGGTAAAACCAGCCTGGGGTCGTTGCAGCACCACCGGCGCACGCTGACCCGCCACCAGCCCCACCAACCAGGCCAGCATGCGGCGGCCGCCGTTCATGGCTTGGTGGTCATGTTGAAAATTCTCTTCGCCGGTCAGCTGCCCCACATAACGATAGCGGGGCGGATCGGGGGGAGACGGCCAGACGGTCGCCGCACCCGCCTGGCCCTCATAGCGCATGACGGACGGCGCAGGCGCGGCGCAGCCGGCCAGCCACAGCGGCAGCAGAACCAAGCACCATGAAGCTGGGCGGAGAATGCCGTTCATCACTCCACTGAGGGCGTCCTGGACTCCTGAAGGTTCTCAGGCGTAATCCTCAGAACCTGGATGCGCCCGTTGAGGCTGTCCGCCACATACAGGAAGCCTTCCTCCAGCCAGAGATCGGCAATGCGCTTGAACTGCCCGGGCGCGCTGCCGGAACGGCCCAGGGAATAGACATAAACACCATCCACATAGACATGGATGGTATTGGTCATATAGTCACCCACATAGGCCCTGTTGCGCTGATCAACAACGATCGAGGTGGGAAAGATCACGGTGTCCTTCTGAAAGGCCTTCAGGAAGGTGCCGTCTTCCGCCATCACCTGAACCCGTGCAGTGCCAAAGCGGGTTGCCACGTAATAACCGTCGGGGCCCAGGGCAAAGGCGGTGATGCCACGGAACTGTCCCGGGCCGTTGCCACGCTCGCCGATGGCGCCGCTGAGCAATCCGGCGCGGTTGTACACCAGGACATCGTCATTGAAACCATCGGCGATGTAGACATAACCCGTGGCCTCGTCCACGACAACCGCCACCGGGCGTCCCAGGTTGATGGCATCCTCGAAGACCTGGACCAGTTCACCCTGGGGATTGAAATGGAGCACCCGGCCACCATCGAAGTCCGCCAGGTAATAGGACAGGTCATGGCTCACATAGATGTCAGAGACCGTTCCGCTGACGATCTTTCTCAGATCCTTGAGCACTTGGAAACTGCCGCTGTCGCGATTGTAGAGCAGCAGCTTGTTCAGGCCGTCGTCCACGATGTAGACATTGGGACCCCGCACCGCCACCGCCACCGGGCGCATGAGGCGCAGATATTCGAGGCCCGTCACCAGGTTGCCTGCGACGACGCCCCCATCGATACTCTCCCAGACGAGGGCGGTGCGCTCTTTTGCCGGCGCATTGTCCTGCGCCGGCAAAAGACGAGGCAGGCCGGAACAGGCCGACACGACCAGCGCCGAGGCGGCGATGATCAGCGCAGCAAGCCGACTTCGTTGGCTACTGAATGACATCTGCCGCAATTCATGGTGGGAGGGAAAGCGACCTTGCCATGACATACACCGCAGTATTCCCCCTGGATGATGGCCGACATGGAAATGGGATTGGACCCCTTCTGGGGAATGAAGATCAGCGGGTGGCAATTGGCGCAGGTGAGCCACTCGGTATGCTGGCGATGGGGGAAGCGCACATGGGGCATGGAGGCGGTGTTCTTGAAGATGATGTCGAAGTCCACCGGAAACATGTCGCCGGTGCCGTCCACTGATTTGCGCGGATCGATGAGCCCCGACTCCAGGGTCTTGACCCAGTCGACGATGCCCTGGGAATCGCGGGGAAAGTTGGCCATGGCCTCATAGGGCGGCTGCAACACCTCCACCGCCTCACCGGTGGGATCATGGATGCCATCCTCGGCGATGGGCACGATGTCTCCTGTCAACTGGAAATGCTTGCCACGGGACCAGAACGGCTTGGCCTCATCGGCTGGGTTGCGGGTGGCAGCTGCCACCGGCTGGGCAATGAGAAATGCCGCCGCCATCAGGCTCAGAATGAGCCCCGTCTGCAACCCTCTTTGTGCGCTGTTCATTGAGGATCCGCCCTCTGCGCCCAAGCCGGCTTATCTGACGCCAGCGAGGCGCAGCGCCCGCTGGATATGACTGGTTGCCCCCTGCAACATGAGAATGGCCGTCTTGTAATCACCCTTGGCCGCGACCGGCAGGGCCTGATCCTTGATACCCTTGGCCTTTTCGACAAACTTGTGCATCAGGTCCACCGTCTGCTTGGGCGGGCGGCGCTGCTCGATGGCCAGGGGCACCAACTCCGCGTAGCTGGCATAACGGGACAACTCGTACTCATACTCTTCCTTGGGCGTCTCGAAGACCAACTCGTAGGACATGGTCTCTTCGTGAAGCATCTCGGTCAGGGCGGTATTGAGTTTTTCCTGGACCTTGGCCAGGATCCTGAGCGCCTCGGCATAATTGCTTTCTTGCGCCAGCTGCTGGGCGCGTGCTATTTGACCATGAATGTGCGGCAGATCCAGCTGCGGGATCTCCTTGCCGTGTTTCTGCTTGGAAAGGCGCTTGAAATTGCGTTGATAGGAAGCCTCGAAGGTCTTGGTACCCTCCAGCATCTCTTCAAAACGCGTGCGCAGGCTCTCAGCATCCGCTTGCGAAGGCACGCGCCGTGATGCTTCGCTCATGAGGCGCAGGGATTCATCCACCAGGGCCAGGGCCTGTGCGAAGTTCTCCTCAGCAAGGGCCGCTTGGGACTCCTTGAACTTGGCCTGGGCTGAGCGGTACATCTCGAAGGCGTCCACATTACTGCTGCCGGAGATGCGCTTGGCGGCCTGAGACTGGTTGATGAACATATTCGCGAAGGCAATCTTCTGCTTGACTTGCGCTTTGTCCACGCCGGCTGACTGGCCGCTCTTTTCTTGCGCAGCGCTGCTCGCAGCTGCCCTGGCAGCCGCAGCGGCGGCGGCCTGGCGGACCTTGAGTTCTTCGCCCTCATTGACCACATGGATGATACCACCCATGTTCTTGTGATTGCGGCACTGATAATAAAGGGTGTCCGGCGTCGAGGCATCGGGGGTAAAGGTCACAATGCCGTGGTAGGTAAAATTACCCGCCACCCCCTTGGAATAGGTGGCGGCGCCCCAGCCGGTACGACTCAGGGAAAGGTAAAAGTCGTGCTTCACGTCGGTGTTGACCTTGAAGGTGTAGGTCTTGCCGCGCACCAACACCAACTCCTTGCCCGGCACGCCATTGATGATGAAGCCAAACTTGCTGCCAACCCCATAGAAGGGATGGCTCGGATCCTTGGGTGCCGAACGGACGGTGAAAACAAAAGGACTTGCCGGGATCTCCTCGGCGGGGCTGGCAGGCGCCATTGCTGCCTCGACCGCCACTTCCTTCTCCACCACCAGCGGTGCTGCTTCTTCCTTGGCAGGCTTGGGCTTCATGGCCGCCACCTGGGCCTCCACCTCCTCCTTGGTCAGGGGGCGCGCCTGCTGGGCAGCAGCGGTCTGTTCCCTGGCCCGGGACTCGGCCATGGCCTGTTCCTTGGCCTTGGCGGCCTCTTCGGCAAGGGCGGCGGACAACTCCGCCTGCTCGGGCGCCGGGGGCGCGGCGCCTGTAGGCGCTGCTTCTGAGGCAGGCGGCGCCGGCTCTTTCTGCACAGTGGCGCAGGAAGTCAGCAGCAAAGCGAGCAGGGCAATGGGTAAGCCACAGGCAGGGCGGAAACTACGCATATCCATCCGGTTCATCATCTATGTTAGGTGACAGTTATCGCCGCTCCGCCCCGGCCCTGCCCCCGGTTATTTCCAGGGGTTTTTAAGCGTGGCCTCACTGAGCGGTGGCTGCCAATTGGCAGGCTTGGGCTTGGAATGGCATTTCTTGCAGGTCTTGGTCTCAATGGGAAAGGAGACCTTGCCATGGCAGACGCCGCACTTCTGTCCCAGCAGAATCGCCGACATATTGATCTGGTTGGCCCCCTTCTGCGGGATGAAGATGGCCGGGTGACAGTTGGAGCAGAACAGCCATTCGGTATGCTGGCGATGAGGAAACACCACATCGGGCACGGACGCCTTCACGGGACGCACGATATCCAGGTCCATGACGAAGGGTTCCTCATTGGAATCCAGGCGGTCCCAACGTGGCTTGAGCAGGCCCTGATCGATGGCCTTCACCCAGTCCACACGATTGCCGAACGCGGTCTTGGGCAAGCCCTGAAAAGCCTCCAAAGGCGGCTGCAGGCGGTGGGTGGCCTCGTTGGTGGGATCATGGATGCCGTCTTCCCAGGGCGGCGGATTGAATTTCTTGGGCTTCTTCAGATTTCTGTTGAAGGTGTTGGCCGAAGACACATCGGCCAGCAGCAGTCCCACTGCCGCACTGCCCCCGGCGCCCGCAGCCTGTACTGCGCCCCCCCAGATGGTGGCGACCAGCAATGCTGCACTCAAAACGGATATGAATTTGCTTTTCAGACTCATGGCACTCTCCCCAAATCTCATTTCTTCTTGTTGGCCTTGCTGGCAGCTTTCTTGGTGCTCAATGGCTTATAAGCCGGCGCCACGAGGCGCTGCAGGGTACTGCCATGGAAATGGGTCGGCGTGCCGGGGATACCGGAATGGCACATGGCGCAGTTTTCCACTGACCATGCGACTTCGCCGTTGTGGCAGGCGCCGCAAAACTGGCCATCGATGATCTTGGCCATGGTGATCTTGTTGCCGCCGGCCTTGAACTTGAAACCCAGGTCGGCGTGACACACCTTGCAGCGGAATCGTATACGGTGAAACCAGTGGGGAAACACGGCCGGGCGCATACCTGCCGCATCGGCATAGTTATTGATGACCACATCGGCATATTCCGCCTGGGAAGGCTGGGAAAACCCCGCCAGGCCGATAGTCACCAACACCCCAAGCAGCAGTGACTTCCAACCAACCATACGCTCGATCTTCAGTGCCATATCAGATCCTCTCCTCACACTTTTTCTTATAAATTATAACCTTGATTATAACGCGATTCACCTGTGTTGCCCATCGGGGGCATAAAACTCGCCCCCGCTCCGCCACTCGGTCTAGAAGCGCCGGTTGACCTGGAAGTAGAGCAGACTGAATTGCTGGTCTTCACCGGAGTCATTGGCGAGATCGAAATAGCGCAAGCTCAGTCTGGCATCTGTCAAGCCAATGGTGTAACTCAGGCGGTTTTCCCACTCCATGCGATCGACATTATCCGACACATCGGTCCGGGAAACCCTCAGATCCGAAAGAAACCGCAGCCGGGGCACACCGAAAATGGCGGAGTGGGTGTAGTTCACCTGTCCTGTACCCGTTACTCTATCATTATCGCCCTGCCCGTTGAAGTCCTGACTGACATACTGAACAGTGATATTGCCGGTCAGATTGCTCAGGCGGTTCAAGACCTGGGTGCGCTGCAGCTGAAAGTTGGCAAACTGCTGATTGGTCTCCAGATCGCCAAAGCTGCGGGCATCCGACAGCGTGAGTTGGAGAAAGCTCATCCCACCATAGGCGTTCATATCCCAGGAAAGACTGCCGGAATTGTCCAGGCGCTGCACCGAGGACTCCACATCGCCGAACTGCTCGTCATCACTGAGCGACTGGCTGAAGCTCACACGGATATTGGACATCGGCCCCAGCGCCCACAGCCGTTGCAGGTCATGCCCCACCTTGAGCAGCACCCCCTGCTCATCCGCCACCTGGGTGTTACGCACGTCTGCCGTGCCCTGGCTGTACCACTGATAGTTGAACCCTGAAAAAAGATCATGGATATCAGATTGATAAAGGACACCGGTCTTGCCGCGCGTGGTCACATTGCTATCCCCGCCATTGTCGCTGCTGACCACGTCGACGCTGGCATCGAGGCGCAGATTGCGGGTGTATTGATAGAACAGGCCGCCGGTGGCGCTGTAATTGGTCAGCTCCAGGTTGTTGCCGCTGGTGTCGCCCTGCAGGCCGTAGAAGCGCACCCCGCCGCTGACCGTCAAGGGCCGGTCCGGCGGCCGCCAGAAGATGAAGCTGGACAGCTGGGTGAGGTCGGTGTTGCTGTCCGGATTGTTGGTGCTATTGAGTGGCTGCCGGGACTCGTAATCCGAGTTGTAGACACTGGCCATGGTATCCACACGCAGGGCGCGGCTGGGATAATAGAAATGGTCGACATTGAGGATCAGGGTGTCGGTCTTCTGATCCAGCACGGAACGCTTGGAATTCTGAATGCTGCCCTTGGCGATGAGGGTCTGCTTGGGCATTTTCAGGTCCATTTCCGCACCAAATAGCTGATCCTCATAATCGTCGCCGCCATTGGCCTTGTTCCAGCTGTTGTTGTCATAGCGCAGCTGAAAGCGGTGCCCCTGCTCGGTGAAGAAGGACTGCTTCAGGGAAAGACGGCGCGTCTTGAATTCGGTATCGCCCAAGGTGGTGAGCGGGCTGGAGCGCGAGACCAGGTCCACACGGCTGTCACTGGCCTGGTAGCTGAGCAGAAAGGGCGTGCGACTGCGAGGCAGCACACTGAGGTTGAGATCACCGGTGACGATAGTGGTCTTGTTGGTGCTGGCGCTGCCGTCGAACTCGGACCTGTCCCAGGTGAAGCGCAAGCCGGCATCGGCAGTGGCAATCCACGGCCGGTACAAATAACTCTTGAGATTGAGCGCGCCCTGCAATTGGTTGCTGACGGTGTCCTCGTCACTGGTCTTGTTGAGCGACCGGTAGGTATAACCCAGATTGCCGGAGACGTCGGTGATGGCAAAGGCATGGAGGGAGAACGGGCACAGCAGCGACAACGCGCAGACTACCAGACTGGGGATCAGGCCGCGCGACGCTGCTGCGTATCTATAATGATATAGATACCCGCCGGCCCCCGCCGGCAGGTTGCTCGCTCTCATCGAAAAATCACCTTGTTGTTATTCAGGCCCTGTCAGCAGGGTTTCATTGATCGTTATCGGTGTCTTTTCCCGCAAGTCCTCCAGCAGCCGCCGCCAGGCCTGCACCTTCATATCCCTGCTCAGCAACTGCCGTGCCCGCGCCGCGCTGCGGGAGAAATCGTTGAGTTGCGGCGGAATCCGGTCATTGACGCGAAAAATGGCGTAGCCCTGCAACAGGCGCACCGGTCCCGAAACCTCCCCTGGCGACAAACCATCCACAACTTGCTGCGCCTCGGGCGACAACATGCCAGCATGCACATATCCCAGTTCACCGCCACGCGCAGCAGACTCATCGGCGGAGTGCAGGCGCGCCAGGGCGGCGAAATCAGCGCCCTCTTTCAAGCTGACAATGAGGCGCTGTGCCTCCGCCAGTGCCGCCTGCCAGCCCGTCTCCGGCGCCCACGGTTCCACCCGCAACAGAATCAGAGAGACATGGAGCCGCTGGGGCGTGGTGAACTGCTCGGGATGCGACTCATAATAATGGCGCACCGCCTCGCGCCCAGGCTCAGGCAGGTCCTGGACCTCCCTCCTCAGCTGATCGATGAGGCTCTGCTCCTCCAATTGCCGGCGCAGGCCCTGCAGCAGTTCCGTGCGCCGTGCCTGCCAATGCGGCAGGGACTGATAGCGCGCCTTAATCTCCTTTATCTGTTCATCGACCCATTTGCCGTCCGGCTGCAGGCCGCGTTGCCGCGCCTCACTGCGTAGCAGGCGCCGGGTAATGAGGCTATCCCCCACCTCGCGGCGGAACTCGAGGCGCTCGGCCTCCGGCACCTTGCCGTGGTAGAAGCGCTGCCGGTATCCCGCCTGTAGATTTACCAGGAACTCCTCGCTGCTGATCACTTCTTCCCCGACGGCGGCGAACACCCCCTGAGGGAGCACCTCCCCGGCTCGCTCCGCAGACAGCACGGCGCCTGCACTGCCCATGGCCAGAACGGTCGCGCCCAGCAATAAAATACGATTCAACACGCTCCCGTCCTCCACCACGCCCCGTGCTGCCCCGAAAGGCCTCCCTCAAGCGGTCATCGAGTTCCAAGCCGGGTATTGCCCCGCCACCGCCATGCCCATCGTCCGCTGCGCTATCACTTGTTGTGGCAGGTCAGACAAACGGCGCTGCCACTGGGATCGATCCTGAGAAACGTAGGATTGTAGTCCACATGGGGGTCATGACATGAGGCGCATTCCACATAGGGCTGCGGCTCCCCTGAAAAGGCGCCTTTGGTCCCCACCCGGGTGTACAGCTTCATGTCGGTTTTCTCAAAGTCGGAGGTGCCACCCTCGGTAAGGGTGTTCACCCACCAGACGCGGGTCACGCCCACGATCTTGGTCTCGGCGGGATTGAAGTCCTTGTCCCGCCCCGGCCCCTGGGGATTGGATTCGGAATAACCGCCGCCCGCGAACTGCACACCGATGGGATGGTCGTTGGTGAGGTCTTTGCCCAGATTGGTGATCACGGTCACTGGCCCGATGCGGCCATTCACACCAGCCGCCTGGCCACTCCAAACACCATTGGAAAAGGCAAAGTTTTCGCTCCCGGAACCGGGCTCATTGATCATGGAATCCATGGCCTGGGTGCCGTCGTGGCACGACAGGCAGGCGATGGAGACGGAACCCACAGGCTCGATCTGGGCATCCAGGGTGGTGGTGCCCAGCTGGTCATAGGTCTGGAAACCGGAGGGATCGAGGTGGCGATTCCAGATGGGCACCGCAGCGGAGGCGTCGCCGCCGTGGGGGGTATGGCAGAAGACGCAGATCTCCGAGGTGCCGCTGAAATTGCTGGCGGCATTGACGCCGGTGCTGCCCAGGTTGTGTTTGGTGTTGAAGATGCCCGCCATGCCGGCCTGCGGCACCAGCAGTGCCACTAGCAGCGCCAACAGCGCCATCAGTTGCGGAAAAAAACTGTGGCGCCCCCCTTTTTTTGTCTTCGGCCTCCAGTTGCTCACTCTGGAATCCCCTCCTCCCCGATGTCCAGTGCCTGGTGCTCGCGAAAAACGCCGATTGTGCCAAAATCATCGGCTTATACACTTTATACACTGTACCACAATGTGCGCCGCACGAAAAAAAACGCCCCCTCTGCAGGGGGAGCAGCCTTACAGGGTGCGCTCGAAGCGATAGCGCAAGCCCAGGGAAACAGCCGTCATATCCTCGCCCTGGGCGGGCAGCAGGGGAGCCGGATCATCGCTGTCGGCCACCAGCCCATAGGCAGCGCCATTATCGTTGCTGGTCCAGGCGGCCTGGGCAAAGACATCGACACGGGGCGAAAAGGCGTAGGACAGACCCAGCGCCACATGTTTGGCGCCACTGTCCTTGACGGCATCCAGTTTGTCCAGCAGGCCCGCGGCCGCGCGCAGCGTAATATTTCCCAGCAGTTGGGAGAAATTCAGGTAGTAGGCGCGGCGCAGCACCTCCTCGCCATTGAGACGGGCACCGTTCTTGGCATCTTCCAGGATCAGCCCCAACTTCGAGCCCTGACCGAAATCCCAGCCCAGCGCCAGTTTGACGGCGCGGGCGTTGCCGGACGCCGCTGCGGCATATTGCGGCAGGGAGGAGGTGAAGTCCTGCAGCTGCTCATAGGCCAGCGCCGCATACAAGGGGCCATTGTCGAAGGTGAGCGCCGCACTGAGGGCGGAATGATCGGCATCGCCCCGGGATTCGTAGGCGGGGCTGAAAGCCAGGGCCAGCTGAAAACGCTTGATCTGTGGGGTCTGATAGAACAGCAGGTTCTTCATGCGATTGCCGAAGAGCGCCTCGCCATCGATGTTGCCGATCACTCCATGGTAATCGCCGCGGGTATCGGCAAAGACGTCCAGCCGTTCGCCGGCCAGGCGATAGGGTGTGGACTGCTTGCCGACGCGCAGCGTGCCGAAGCGGTGGCGCAGGCCGAGGTAGGCCTCTCGCCCCGCACCCCAGCCGCCATCGTCCAGATCCAGGTAGACCTCGGCGCGCCACAGCAGCGCCAGATCCTCACGCAGCCCTTCCTCGCCCCGGAATCCCAGCCAGGAACGGTTGCCGTTCAGCGCCAGCGGCTTGTCGTTGTCAGGCCCGGGGTAGTCCTGACTGTCCACATAGTCCAGGGAAACCAGGGCCTGCCCGTAGAGCCCCATCTCCGCCCAAGCCAGCACAGGCGACAGAATCGCGCCAAGACCTAACAAACACAGTATTTTTTTGAGCATAGCGGCTCCCACAGTTATCCCAAGCACAGCAATTTACCTGAGTACACCGGCCAAGGCAATGAAGGAGACCAACAAGAAAAAACAGTCGGGACCTTGCCGCAGGATTACTCAGCAAGGGCAGTTTGAGGTATGGATGGCCGGCCCGCCCCAGAACCGAGAGGCGGGCCGCCAACCATTGAGACGTGAAAATTAGAAGCTGTAAAGCGCTTCGACAGCGAAGGTGTTCTGGTCCTTGTTCAGATCACCATCATCGTCAAGGAACACCTTTTCATCGGAGGTATCGCGGCGGGCCTCACCACGCAGTTCCACGCCATCCATGGGCATGTAGGCCAAGGTCAGCGTGCCTTCCTTCCAGTCCTGGGAGGTGCCGCTGCGAAAGCCATCGTCATCCTTGAAATACTCGAAACGCCCGGCAAGTCTCCAGCGGGGGGAGAATTTGTAGTTGACATAACCGGCATAGCCGCTCCAGTCTGCATCCTTGCCGCCAGCAGCACCTTTATCCTGGCTGCCAAAGTCGGCATTGAACAGGAAGGAAAGGCTGTCAGACGCATCATAGCCTGCCACAACATCGATCAAGGTCCGCTGCTCTGAACCAGCTGCAACGACTTCGTTGCCAATCATACCCTGAATGTTGATGAACCAGTTCTCTGCCGGTGCAAAAGCAGCCTGCAACTCCAGGGACTTGGCATCGTTGTCATCCACCAGGTTGTCCCAACCATTATTGACGCCAATGGTCAGACCAAGGGCATCACTAACAGCAAAACTGGCGCGGGCACCAGTATGGGTAAATGGTATGGCATAACCAAAGAGAATGGAACGTGAGAAGTTCCAGTTATCCTTGCTTTCGATCACCTCGGCACCCTGCAAGGTAGCAAACTTACCGAACATCAATTGGGTGCTGCCGCTGGAGTAATTCACATAAGCCTGCTGCACATCAAACTCATCACTACCACCGGTGCCGCTGGAGGCCGTTACATTGGCATCCTCGCCAGCATTGAGAACCACCGCGCCACCAAAGCCCTGCGCCGGCAACTTGCTGATAGAGAGCCCGATCATGTTCAAGTTGAAGGAATTGGGCTGATTGTCAAACACCCGATTTGTAACCTCCCCCAACGAGCTATAGGTATATGAAGTATCGATATAACCACTGATCTCGACACCCGAAGCCTCGAGCACTTGGTCCAGAGTGGGCGTCTTGTCTGCCGAGGCCACTGCAGTAGTGGCGCCTAGCGCACAAGCCAATAGAGTGTTTGCATACTGTTTCATAATTGACAGGCTCCTCTAAAAATCGGGGTAATTTTATTAGACAGATTTGTTCTCACCACTGGAGTGGCAATTCAACACCCCACTGGCTGCCAGTTAACTAGCACTAACCATGCCATGTTGTTTTATTCTTTAATAACAATAACTTAATTCAATACAGGCCCAGCAGCGCGCGCGCCATGCACCAATATGGGGAACATTCAATAGTCGCCCACCCGTTACGCACCATTACGGCGCGCCCCGCCTGCAGCGACGCCCCTATTCCGACCAGCCGGGCAAAAAAAAAGCCGGGCCCGAAGGCCCGGCTAGATGTCGCTTGGAGAAAGACTCCTTACGGCAGGGTAGCGAGGAACTGAGCCGTCACCACCTTACCGTCACTGATGCCGGCGACGCTATTAAATGCGCTGGCAGCAGTAGAGGTGTCGACGTCGCCATTGCTGTACTCCAGGGCGATCTTCAGATTGCTGGCAGCCTGCCAGGAGCCGTAGACAGTCCAGCGCTTGGCATCGTCGATACCGTTCAGATTAGAGGCGGTGTTCTCGTAACGAGCCTTGACCTCCAGCCCCTGACCGAAGTCGAAGCCGCCCCAGATGTTCCAGGCACCATCGAAGACTTCATCGGTACTCAGATATTCGGCGCCCGCCATGGCGCCGGAACCGGCGATGTTCTTCCACTGGCCGTTGACGTCCCAGACATCGCCGGCGCCGAAATCACTGGCGGTAGAGACCGGGTTATCGTTCTTCTGGGTGACATAACCGAACTCCAGGGCCACGTCCTGCATGGGGGTCACGTTGGCGAAGACGGCGATGGAATTCTCCTCGTTCACCTGCTGGATGTCGTTCAGGAAGGCCACGCCGACGTTGAACATGTCGGTGCCACCGGCAACCGCCACACCCGCCACGTTGTTGCCATTCAGCGCGGTCTGGTTGTCCAGGATGCTGAAGATGGAGTTGTGGCTGGTGAAGTCGATATCCGGCTTGTCTTCCTCTTCATAACCGATGGGGCTGTTGAACACGCCGCCCATCACTGCCACTTGGTCGGTGACGCTCCAGGCGAACATGGCCTGCTCGATACGGGCCGAATCGCTGCCGTTCACATTGGTGCCGCCATCGGTCACGAGGTCGAGGTCGAGGTCGAGGCGCGCGGTCACGCCATCGGCGGGGCTGGCGATGACATCGATTTCACCATCGGCGGTGAATTTCTTCTCGGCGTCGTTCTTGCCGTCAGTGCCCATGCCATCACGGGCCTCGTTCTTTAAGGTATAAATGACATCAGCGAAACCGCTGACTTCCACGTCACCCGCCTGTGCAGCCAGAGGTGCGGCAAATGCGCCCGCAACGGCCAGAGCAATCAGTCTTTTTTTCATCTTGTACTCTCCCTTTCTTATAGAGTCATTAAACTTTAGAGTTATAAAACAACGTTGTTGTTGGTTAACGTTAAGCAACAGCGGTTTTATAGCCCACTCTCAACATTAATGCAACATTTTTTATCAATCAAACCAGAAGATTGTGAACTGTGTTACATTTTTGCAACATCAACAGAAGAGAAATGGCCAGCCTGCGGGCAAAAAAAACGGCCCGCAAAAAGCGGGCCGCATTTCATGGGATGGCTGGGGAACCAGGATTCGAACCTGGATTGACGGAGTCAGAGTCCGTTGTCCTGCCGTTAGACGATTCCCCAAATGGATTCAGGGGCGTGAGGTGTAAGACGTGAAGAGTGAGGCGAAACTCGCGGCAAAACGCACCTCACACCTTACGCCTCACACCTCACAAAGCTTAACGCTTCGAATACTGCGGACGCTTGCGTGCCTTGTGCAAGCCGATCTTCTTGCGCTCCACCTCGCGGGCGTCGCGGGTCAGGAAGCCGGCGCGGCGCAAGGGTGAGCGCAGGTTGGCGTCGTGGGCCAGCAGGGCGCGGGCGATGCCATGGCGGATGGCACCGGCCTGGCCGCTGTTGCCGCCGCCGCGCACCGTGATGGTGAGGTCTACACTGCCTAGCATCTGCACTGTCTCCAGGGGCTGGCGCACGATCATGCGGGCGGTTTCACGCCCGAAATATTCATCCAGGGAGCGGTTGTTGACCTTGATCTGGCCGCTGCCCGGCTTCAGGAATACCCGTGCCGTGGAACTCTTGCGACGGCCGGTTGCTAAAATTTGATTTGCCATATCTCTCTCTACCCGATCCGTTTAAATGTCCAGAGGTGTGGGCTGTTGAGCCACGTGAGCATGCTCGGCGCCCGGATAGACGCGCAGCTTGCGGAACATGGCCCGTCCCAGAGGGTTGCGGGGCAGCATGCCCTTCACGGCCAGTTCGATCACCCGCTCAGGCTTGCTGGCCAACAGCTTTTCGAAACTGATGGATTTCAGGTTGCCGATGTATCCCGTATGACGGTAATACATCTTGTCGGTGGCCTTCCTGCCCGTCACGCGCACCCGGGAGGCGTTGATGACCACGATGTAGTCGCCGGTATCCACATGAGGCGTGTATTCCGGTTTATGCTTGCCACGCAGGCGCCTGGCGATCTCGGTGGCGAGACGCCCCAGGGTCTTGCCGCTGGCATCGACCACATACCAGTCGCGCTTTACATTCTCTGCTTTCGCACTAAAGGTCTTCATGACACTCTCATAACCCCTTGTAAATCAAATCTCTTGGTCTCGGCCAGGACGCCTATCACCCGGCTGCCACCCTTCCCGGACATCCAGAATGGGCTCAAAGAGCGGGAATTTTACAGAAATCACCCGCCGGATACAAGCCAAACCTGGGATCGCCCCAAAGCTCAGATTTGCAGGCGCCCCACCACCTTTCCCTCACAGAGGTGCGAGTCGATGATTTCATCCACATCCTGGCGGCTGCGGTAGCTGTACCAGACCCCTTCCGGATAAATCACCAGCACCGGCCCCTCGCCACAGCGGTTCAGACAACCGGCGCTGTTGATGCGCACCCCGCCGGGCACCGCCAGCCCCAGTGCCTTGACGCGGTCCTTGGCATAGAGGCGCATGGCCGCAGCTTCGTGGTCCTGGCAGCAGGCGCGGCCGCCGCTCCGCTGGTTGGTGCAGAAGAAGACGTGGTGGCGGTAGAACATGGGAAGGGAAGATACAAGATACAAGGGGAAAGATACAAGGGGGTGAGGGTTCTACAATAATGGCTGGGCGCGCCAGCGCCCCTCAACCCCTTTTATCTTGTATCTTGTATCTTGTATCTTTCCCCCTGTATCTTCCCCCCATGGACCTGAAAGCGCTGATCAGCACCGAGGCAGACCACTGCGTCAAATGTGGCCTGTGCCTGCCCCACTGCCCCACCTATCTGAAAACCCGCAACGAGGGGGACTCCCCCCGTGGCCGCATCGCACTGCTGCAGGGACTGGCGGCAGGGCAGCTGCAGGACTCACCCAGTCTGCGCCGCCATCTGGATGGCTGCCTGGACTGCCGGGCCTGTGAGAATGTCTGCCCTTCCAGCGTCGCCTACGGCCAGCTGCTGGACGCAGGACGCAGCCTGTTGTGGAACCCGGCAGATGAGGATAAGTTGCCGCTGAGCGATCAATTGCTGACCCGGCCCAAAAGGTCTGCCCGCTTGCTGCGCCTCTATCAACGCAGCGGCCTGCAGCGGCTGGCCCGCGCCAGCGGCCTGACGAGGCGCCTGGGAGTGGAACGCGAGGACAGCTACATCCCCCCCCTGCCACGGCAGCGCCTGAAACGCCACTACTATCCGGCACGTGGCCGGCAGCGGGGGCAAGTCGGCCTCTTTACCGGCTGCGGCGGCTGGATCTTCGACCAAGACACCCTGGCGGCCGCCGTTCAACTACTCACCGCTAGCGGCTACGCCGTCCACGTCCCGCCCCAACAGCAATGCTGCGGCGCCCTGCATCTGCACCGCGGCGACAGGCAGCAGGCCCACGCCCTGGCGGCGGCCAATGTGGCGCGCTTCAACAGTCTGCCCCTGGATGCCATCGTCTACACCGCCTCGGCTTGCGGCGTCATGCTCCAGGAGTACGATGCGCTGGAACAACTGGCGGCAAGCGCTCCGCTGCGGTTCCACTCGCCGGCCATGGAGATCAACCGTTTTCTGGCATCCTGCCAATGGCCGGCAGATGCCTTCCGCCCCCTGCACGACAGCGCCGTGGTACACGACCCCTGCAGCCTGCGCCATGTACTCAAGGGCTCAGACGCCGTCCGGCAGCTGCTGCACAGGATCCCGCAGCTGGAACTGATTCCCCTGGCGGACAATCATCTATGCTGCGGCGCAGCCGGTGATTATATGTTGCAGCAGCCGGCCATGGCCGACGCCCTCCTGGCAGACAAGATCGAGAGCCTGCGGCGCCTGGAGGCCAGGCTGCTGCTGACCTCCAACATCGGCTGCAGCCTGCATCTGCGCCGGGGCATCCGCGAGGCAGGGCTGGATATCGAAGTGCTGCACCCGGTGGAGTTACTGGCAAGGCAGGTAAAGGCAGATACAAGAGGAAAGATACAAGATACAAGATACAAGCACGAGAAAAGGGCAAAGGGTAAAGAGGCAGGCTGTTGAATGGGAGGCGAAGCGCCATCATTCGTCATTGACGTCATGAATTAATCAGAGG
>CAYRLE010000007.1:0-54395 GCA_964425105.1 uncultured Gammaproteobacteria bacterium
CCGCCGGCCCCATTTGCAGGTAGTGAAGTGAGTGATGCGTGATGAGTAATGAGTGTGGGCAGGGGTGATGGGGCCCGGCAGTATCGCTTGCCTTCCTCCTTCATCCCTCATCCCTCATCCCTCATCACTCATTACCCATTACCCATTACCCATTACCCATTACTCATCCCTCAGCGGGCGGCAGCATCTTGCCCGGATTGAGGATGTCGCGGGGATCGAACAGGCGCTTGATGCCGCGCATCAGCGCCAGCGCCTCGGGCTCCAGTTCCCGGGCGATGAAATCGCGTTTCTCCAGTCCCACGCCATGTTCCCCCGACAAGGTTCCGTGCAGGGACAACACCAGATCGAAGACCTCGTCGAGGCAGGCTTCCGCCCGCTGCAGTTGGGCCGGATCATCGGGGTCCACCAGCAGATTGACATGGATGTTGCCGTTGCCAGCGTGGCCGAAGTTGACGATGGTAATGTCGTGGCACTGGGCCAGCTGTTGCAGGCCGCCGATCAGGCGCGGCAGCGTGGAGACCGGTACCACCACGTCTTCGTTGATCTTCTTGGGCGCCACGGTGCGCAGCGCTGGAGAGAGCGCCTTGCGGGTGGCCCATAGGGCCGCCGTTTCGTCACGGCTGCGGGCAGCCTGAAAATCTAGTTGCCCCTCATTGTCCGCGGCGCGGCGGATGGCGGTGATGGCATGCTCCATTTCCGCTGCGCTGCCATCCACTTCGATGATCAGCATGGCGGCGGCCCCCTGCGGCAGTCGCGCCTGTGAATAGTGGCGGATCATGGCGATGGCCTGGCCGTCGATGAATTCCAGGGCGCAGGGTGTGACCGGCTGACCCATGATGTCGGCGATGGCGCGCGCGGCGCTCTCCATGTCACCGTAGAAGGCCTGCATGGTGGCCTTGGCCTCAGGCAGGGGCGTGAGTTTGAGGGTGGCCTCGGTGATTACCGCCAGGGTGCCTTCTGAGCCGATCAGCAGGCGCGTCAGGTCGTAGCCCACCACTCCCTTGCTGGTCTGCACGCCACAGCGCAGCGCCTGGCCGGCACCGCTGACGGCATGCAGGCCCAGCACGTTTTCCCGCGGCGTGCCGTATTTCACCGCCCGTGGGCCGGCCGAGTTGTAGGCCAGGTTGCCGCCCACGGTGCAGAAGGCGGCGCTGGTGGGGTCGGGTGGCCAGAACAGGCCGTGCCGAGCCGCCTCCTGCTGCACCTGCTGGTTGGTGACGCCGGGCTGCACCACCATGAGCCGGTTGTCGGGGTCCATGCGCAGGATGCGGTCCATGCGTTCCAGAGACAGCACCAGGCCGCCCCGCGTGGGGACTGTGGCGCCGGTGGTGCCGGTGCCACGGCCGCGCGGGGTGAGGGGGATGCCCTGCTCATTGCACAGCAGCAGCAGCTGGCGGATCGTTTCATGGTCGGTGGCAAAGGCCACCGCCGCGGGCAGCTGCTGGCGGCGGCTGTTGTCGTAGCCATAGGGCCAGCAGTCGGCGGGGTCGCTGAGCAGATTGTCCTCGCCCACGATGGCGGCGATGCGGGCCAGGACCTCTGGGGACATGGTCGGCTGCTCAGCCGATGTATTCGAAGACCTTGACCACCCGCTTCACGCCCTCCACCTGTTGCACCAGGCGGGCTACATCATCGGCCTCCTGGCGTTTCAGCAGTCCCATCAGATAGGCGACGCCGTTTTCTGTGACCACCTTGACGTGGATGGCCCGGACGCCCTTGGAACTGAGCAGGGTGCTTTTGATCTTGGTGGTGAGCCAGGTGTCATGGCTGCGGGTGCGGAAGTCGGTGGGCGGGCCCACGGTGATCTCATTGTGTACTCCCCGCACCTTCTCCACCTGGCGGGCCAGGACTGCGGCGCGCTCCCGGAGACGTTGGGAAGGCGCCTGGCCGGTGAGCAGTACCACGTTGTTGTAGCTGGTGACAGAGATATGGGCGTTTCTGGACAGCTGTTCATCCTTGCGGATGGCCCTGGCGACCTTGATCTCGATGTTCTGGTCTTCCACCACGGTGCCGGCGGTGCGGCGGTCGTAGGCCACCGCCACGCCCGTGGCCGCGCCCGCGACGATGAGGCCGCCGGCGCAACCCGGCAGCAAGAGGGCTGCCAGCAGTAACAGGGTCGTGGTTTTGATGTTCGTGGGATTCAATTGTGATGCTCCAAAGAAGATTCAGTGATGGCTTGTCTCATGCGAGGCACAATATCCTATGAGCGGTGCCATGCCGTCAAGCGCCGAAGGCGTTGCGGATCCACTGGATCTCCAGTTGCGTCCCGCGGCCGCTCAGCGCCACCACATCGAAGCGTGCCGGTTTGTCGCCGGCGCGGCGCGCCAGCAGGTAGTGGCGGGCGGCGCGAATGAGCTTCTGTTGCTTGCGCCAGTCGACGCTCTCTGCGCCGCTGCCGTAACGGGAGGAGCGGCGCAGGCGCACCTCCACGAACACCAGGCAACCGCCGTCGCACATTACCAGATCGATCTCGCCGCCCCGGCAGTGGTAATTGCGCTCCAGCAGCGTCAGCCCCTGGTCCTCGAGATAGCGGCGGGCCTGTTCCTCCGCCGCCAATCCTTGCTGACGGGGGCCGGCGGAGGGGGCGTCAGTGTTCCGGGACATGGTCTTAAGGCCTGTTAACGCTGATGCAATAGGCCCTAGTAGGGCCGGGGGATGCCGTTTTTAAAACGCGCCCAGCGCAGTTCGCGAAAAATGCGGTTGTCCTCGCTCAGGGAGAGCATGCCGGTCCGGCCGCTGAAGCGCTCGTAGCGATAGGCCCTGAGGTTGTTCAGGAAGGGTATGATGTCATAGGCATCGGCGCCCAAGGCATAGAAACGGGTGTATTGGGCTGCCTGGGCCGGCCACAGGGTGTGGACAGCCTTCTTCAGGGGCGGCTGGCTCCGGGGGTCTGCAAGCACCCAGGGAATGTCGCAGAAGATGATGCCGTCCATATCCCGGTCTGCATTGCGATCCCGCTTGCCAGTGAAGATGTGGGAAGTGGCGTAGACGGGCAGTTTGCTGGCGTAGTGAAATTTCAGCTGGGGACGGATCAGCCGGGCCTGGCGGGGAAAGGCGCCCAGGAACACGAAATCGGCATCCTTGCGGCGGCGCGGCTCGAACTTCAGCGGCTGGCCGATAATTTTCTCCAGGCGGCGGCGCCGTGCCTTGCTGTCGTCGAGGTTGAGCAAGGCTTGGATGGGGTGTGAGAAATCGTTGTCCTCCGGCGGATAGAACTGGAATTCAAGCAGAGTGCCACCCAGCTGCTGCCAGGTTTCCTGAAAGGCATCCAGCAGCCGCTGGCCCCAGGGGCCTTCGGGCAACAGGGCGAGGGCCTGGTTGTTGCCGTCCAGCCAGGCACGTTCCGCCGCCTGGCGGGCCTCGTCCTCGGGGGCCAGGCCAAACTGGAATAGATTGCGGGGCGTGTCTCCACGCTCGTTGCTGTAGTTGAGGGAGAGGGTGGTCACCGGCAGGCGCATGCGCCGCGCCAGCTGTTTGACTCCCTTCTTACGCAAGGGACCGACGATGAAATCGGCGCCATCCTGCAGTGCCTGATCATAGGCCGCCGTCACGGCAGCGGCATCGTCACCCACATCATAGATGCGGATCAGCGGCCGGTAGTCCTGCTTGCTGCGTCGGTAGTGGGCGGCCAGGAAGCCGTCGCGCAGGGCGGCGGCCGGTTTGGCGTAAGGGCCGTGGTGGGGCAGCAGCAGGGCAATGTGCTCGGGGCGGCGCACCGCCTCTTCCTGACGGGCCAGCAGGGAGGCGATGATGTCCTCACTTGCTGGATGGTCAGGGTAGCGCCGGCGCCAGTCGTCCAGCTGTTGCGCCACGTCCTGGGGTCGCTGGCTGGCCTGTTTGGCGATACGGGCCAACTCCAGCCAGCCGCTGAGAATGTCCGGAGGAGGGGCGAGGCGCAGCTGCTGCAGGGCCATGTCGGAAAGGCGCAACAGGGTCTGCCAGATCAGCGCCTGGTTTTCATGGCGGCGGGCACTGTCCTCTGGCGGCAGGCGCTGCGCCAGCGTGGTTCGTTCCCGCACTGCCGCCATCAGCTTGCCTTCGCGCTGATAGGCCTGGGCGCGAAGTTCGTGGATGGCGACGGCCAGGGCTGCTGGCAACTCGGCAGGATCGAGGGTACGCAACAGTTGCAAGGCGCGCTGCGGTTGGTTGTCCGCCAGGGCGATGCGCGCCGTCAGCAACTGGCGCCGGGCCAGTAACTCGCCGCCCAGCTGCCCCTCCGGCAGTGAGGCCAGGATGTGTCGCGCTTGTTCCAGGTAATTGCCCTGCAACAGCGCCCGGGCGGCCTGCAGTTGATAGGCCCTGTCCTGGGGCGGAGCGGCGATCCCGGACAGGCGCAGGTATTCTCTGGCTGCCGCCTCATAGTCGCCGCGCGTCTCCGCCTGATGGGCCTTGCTCAGCAACTCCGTTTCCGAGGGCGGCGCAGCCTGTTTTCCTGGCGGGGTGACGGCGCAACCGCCCAGCGCCAGCAACAGCAGCAGGGGGATCACACAGGGCGCCAGCGACCTGGTGGTACGGCGTACCGTCATCATGGCTTGCATGTAATAAAAACCGGATCCATGGTTTGACAAGTGTTGTTGCGAATCAATGTCTCGTGCTCGATGAGGGGCGTGAAGCGTGAAGAAACAAAGCCCTGTTTAGAGTCACCCACAGGCTTTGTTATTTTGTTATCGTGCTATCCAAGTCAATAAGTATCGGGGCGGGATGAAATCGTGTCAATCGGAAAACAGACCTTGTATGTGGTGGCGACGCCGCTGGGCAACCTTGGGGATATGACCCAGCGGGCGGTGGCGGTGCTGGCGGCGGTGGATGTGATCGCTGCCGAAGACACCCGGCACAGTCGCCGCCTCTTACAGCACTACGGGATCACCACCCCCTGTATCGCGCTTCACGAGCACAACGAGGCGCGTGTGGCGCCGCAGCTGGTGCGGCGCATCGAGGGCGGTGAGGCAGTGGCGCTGATCAGCGATGCCGGCACGCCGTTGATCAGCGATCCCGGCTATACCCTGGTACGCATGGTGCAGGAGGCAGATTGCCGGGTGGTGCCGGTGCCTGGTGCCAGCGCCCTGATTGCGGCCCTCTCTGCTGCCGGGCTGCCCAACGACCGTTTCGCCTTCGAAGGCTTCCTGCCCGCCAAGGGCGGCGCCCGCCAGCGGCGCCTGGAGGCATTGCGTGATGAGCAGCGCACCCTGGTGTTCTATGAGGCACCCCATCGCATCATCAGCCTGCTGGAGGCGCTGTGCCAGGTGTTCGGCGGCGAACGCGAGGCGGCCGTGGCCCGTGAACTGACCAAGACTTTTGAAACTATCCGTCGTGAACGGCTGGCGCAGTTGCTGCGCTGGGTGAGTGCCGATCCCCAGCAGCAGAAGGGTGAATTCGTGGTGCTGGTCCATGGCGCCGCTGCAGTGGCGCATGACGAAATGACCACGCTCTCCTGTGAGCAGCTGCTGGCGGTGCTGCTGAAGCGATATCCCCTCAAGGAGGCGGTGGCCCTGGCGGCCGAGCTCGGCGGTTGGCGGCGCAACCGCCTCTATGAACTGGCGGTACGCATGCAAGAGAGTGATGAGTGATGTGCTCTGACATACCATGACCCCATCCCCACGCATCACGCATTACTCATCACTCATCACCCTTTCGCAGCTTAGAGCATACGACTAAACATGCGTCGCCCCTTGAAATCCGGCGCACTATCCCTCATCTTAGGCAAGCGGAGTCGGCCGGACGGTCGCTCCGCCACGTCAGTGGCGGGGAGGAAAGTCCGGGCTCCACAGGGCAGGGTGCCAGGTAACGCCTGGGCGGCGCGAGCCGACGGCCAGTGCAACAGAAAATATACCGCCCCGCTGTACGGCGGGGTAAGGGTGAAAAGGTGCGGTAAGAGCGCACCGCGCTGGTGGTAACATCAGTGGCAGTGTAAACCCCACCCGGAGCAAGACCAAATAGGGGAACGATAGTGCGGCCCGCACTGTTCCCGGGTAGGTCGCATGAGGTATGCGGCGACGCATATCCCAGATGAATGACTGTCCCCGACAGAACCCGGCTTACAGGCCGGCTCCGTCTTTTCATTTTCGCGCTGTCAACGCGCTTGCTGTGCCCGCGGGCATCCCGCGCCACCCCTGGTCTGAGAAACTACTCTAGCTTCTAAAACCAAGTCAATGATTTTTATGTTTTTGGTCTTTTCCGGCTGCTGTGCAGCCTCTGCGCCCTCTCACGCAAGTCCTCCTAAGTTACTGTGTCATAAAGGATTACAGGGAGGCATTTTGCTTGACAGATGGCCAAAGCGGTATATAGTGTCAAAAAGTGGGAATTTGTGGGATTTGGTGGATCTGACGCTGGGGGAGGGCAGGGTTCTTGTTTCGGGGGGTCAATACGCTAAACCTGGATGCCAAGGGGCGTCTCGCCATACCGACCCGGTATCGCGAGCGTCTCCGGGATATCTGCAATGGCAAGTTGATCATCACCGTCGACCGCGATTACTGTCTGCTGTTGTATCCCCTTCCGGCCTGGGAGGAGATCGAGCGCAAGCTGGTGGGGCTGCCCAATCTGGACAAGCGCACCCGCCGCCTGCAGCGCCTGCTGATCGGTCATGCCACGG
Source organism: uncultured Gammaproteobacteria bacterium (assembly GCA_964425105.1). Lineage (GTDB taxonomy): Bacteria > Pseudomonadota > Gammaproteobacteria > SZUA-140 > SZUA-140 > S012-109. The sequence goes on from CAYRLE010000007.1 coordinate 6,590, forward strand.
AATGCGATATGGATTCCCACTGCCGCATCCTGCTGCCTCCCCCTTTGCGTGAATTTGCAACGCTGGACAAGCGTATTGTGTTAATTGGTCAGGGCAACAAATTTGAAATCTGGGATGAACAGACTTGGAATGAACGGCGGGATCTCTGGCTGGCGGCCGAAGAAGACGAGCAACCGCTGCCGGTCGAGCTGGATTCCCTCTCTCTCTAAGGCGGCGCAGGCAATGATGGCGGACACCCATCGGCCGGTCATGTTGGCGGAAGTGCTGGAGGCCCTGGTGGTCACGGCCTGTGGCCTTTATCTCGATGCCACTTTCGGCCGTGGCGGCCACGCCGCCGCCATCCTGGAACGCCTGGGCCCCGAGGGTCGTCTGTTGGCCATGGACAAAGACCCCCAGGCGGTGCAGGCGGCGCGCGCGCGGTTCGGTGCCGATGCGCGATTTTCCATTGTGCATGACAGCTTCGCCGCCCTCGAGCCGGTGCTGTCCAGCCGCGGCTGGAGTGGCCGCATGGATGGGGTGCTCCTGGATCTGGGGGTCTCTTCGCCCCAACTGGACGATGCGCAGCGCGGCTTCAGCTTCCGCCACGACGGTCCCCTGGACATGCGCATGAATCCCGCCGCGGGCGAGAGCGCCGCCCACTGGCTGGCGCGCGCCCCGGAGCAGGAGATTGCCCGGGTGTTGCGGGACTATGGCGAGGAACGGTATGCGCGGCGCATCGCCCGCGCCATCGTCAAGGCCCGCCAGGAGAGCCCCCTTACCACCACTGCCCGTCTGGCGGCCATCGTGGCGGCGGCCAATCCCGCCTGGGAGCAGGGCAAGGACCCCGCCACGCGCACCTTCCAGGCCTTGCGCATTCACATCAACCGGGAGTTGGAGGAGTTGCAGAGCGCACTGGAGCAGGCGGTGCGGGTGCTGGCGCCCGGTGGCCGCCTGGTGGTGATCAGCTTTCATTCCCTGGAGGACCGCATCGTGAAGCGCTTCATGCGCCGCGCCGCCCAGGGCGAGGTCTTGCCGCGGCGGCTGCCGGTGATGGAGGCGGCGCGCGGCATGACGCTGCGCATCGTCGGCAAGGCGCAGCGTCCCGGCGCGGCGGAGGTGGCGGCCAATCCCCGGGCCCGCAGCGCCGTGTTGCGCGTGGCGGAAAGGCTGCCATGAACGGGCTGCAAGGGCTCACGCTCATGCTCACGCTGCTGGTGCTGGGCAGCGCCCTGGGGGTGGTCTATACCACCCATGAGAGCCGCAAGCTATTCGTGGAACTGCAGGTCCTGCAGGGGGTGCGGGACGAACTCAACATTGAATGGGGCCGGCTGCTGCTGGAGCAGAGCACCCTGGCGACGCCCACCCGAGTGGAGAATATTGCCCGGCGTAAACTGGGCATGAAGCCCCCGGCGCCGGAACGGATCGTGATCGTGACGCCATGAGCAAAAGACAGGAAATAGAACTGATCCATCCGGCCCGGCCCTTGCTGATACTCGTCTCGCTGTTGCTGGTGGTGGCGGTGCTCAGTTGGCGGGCCCTGGATCTGCAGGTGTTGAACAAGGGCTTCCTGCAGTCCCAGGGGGACGCGCGTCATCTGCGGGTGGTGGCCATTGCCGCCCATCGCGGCATGATCACCGACCGCAACGGCCAGCCCCTGGCTATCAGCACGCCAGTGGACTCGGTATGGGCCAATCCCCAGGAACTGCTGGTGGCGCGCGAGCAGTGGGGCCAGCTGGCCCGTCTGCTGGAAATGGACCAGGCCTATCTGAAGAAACGCATCATGACCCGCGCCAGCCGCGAGTTCGTTTACCTGAAGCGCCATGTGAATCCCGAGCGCGGGCGCCAGATCATGGCCCTGGGCATTCCCGGCATCTCCCTGCAGCGCGAATACCGCCGTTACTACCCTGCCGGCGAGGTAGCCGCCCATGTGGTGGGCTTCACCAATGTTGACGATCACGGCCAGGAGGGCATTGAGTTGGCCTATGAGAATTGGCTGCAGGGGCGCCCCGGCAGCAAGCGGGTACTCAAAGATCGCCTGGGGCACATCGTGGAGGATGTGGAGAACATCCGTGAGCCGGCGCCTGGCAAGGATCTGCGCCTCAGCCTGGATCTGCGCCTGCAGTATCTCGCCTACCGGGAACTGAAGACCGCGGTACGCCTGCACCGGGCCCGTTCCGCATCGGCGCTCATCCTCGATGCCCGCAGCGGCGAAATCCTGGCCATGGTCAATCAGCCGTCCTACAATCCCAACAGCCGCGGCCATCTGCGCAGCGATCACTACCGCAACCGGGCGGTGACCGACGTCTTCGAACCGGGCTCCACGATGAAGCCCTTCACCATCGCCGCCGCCCTGGAGGCGGGCAAGTACCGCCCCGACAGCCGCATCGACACTGCCCCCGGCTATTTCCGCGTGGGCCATAGCACCGTCCGCGACGTGGTCAATTACGGCACCATCGATGTCACCACGGTGATCCAGAAATCCAGCAATGTGGGGGCCAGCAAGATCGCCCTCTCCATCGAGCCGCAGCAGCTGTGGAACATGTTCTCGCGGGTGGGCTTCGGTTCCCTCACCGGCAGTGGATTTCCCGGCGAGGTGAGCGGCCTGCTGAGCGATTACTGGCGCTGGCACGACATCGAGCGCGCCACCCTGGCCTTCGGCTATGGTATTTCGGTCACCACCCTGCAGCTGGCCCAGGCCTATGGGGTGCTGGCGGACAATGGGCGCCTGCATCCGGCGAGCTTCCTGCCGCGGGAGGAGGATGCGCCGGTGGAGCAGGTCATGAGCAGCGCCACGGCGCATCAGGTGATGGCGATGATGGAGACCGTGATAGGCAAGAAAGGCACCGGACACCTGGCCCGGGTCAGGGGCTACCGCGTGGCGGGCAAGACGGGGACGGTGCAGAAGACCGGTGCCGGCGGCTATTCCGACGAGCGTTATCTGGCCCTGTTCGCCGGGGTGGCGCCGGCCAGCGACCCCCGCCTGGTGATGGTGGTGGTGATCAACGAACCCCGTGACGGCGAATACTATGGCGGTCGTGTGGCGGCCCCGGTGTTCGCCAATGTGATGACCGGCGCCCTGCGGCTGCTGGGCATCGTTCCGGACGATGTGCCGGCTGTCCGCCAGCAGGTGGCGGCCAGGGAGGTGATGTGAATATGGCGCAGCCCCCTTGCAAGAACCTCGGCCAGCTGTTGGCCGGCCTGGCCACGGTGGATGCCGGCAGTGACCGTGAGATCGGCGGCGTGACTGCGGACAGCCGCCGGGTGCGCCCCGGCGATCTGTTTCTGGCCTGCAGCGGCGGGCGGCATCACGGCATGGACTTCATGGCCCAGGCCCTGGCGGCCGGTGCCGCCGCTGTGGTTTACGAGGACAGCGGCCGCCCGCCAGCGGCCGCTGGCGGCAGTGGGGTGCCGCTGATCCCCGTCGCCGCCCGTCCCGGCCTGGCCGGAGAGATCGCGGCGCGCTACTACGGGCATCCCGCCGACTCTCTGGAGGTGGTGGGCATCACCGGCACCAATGGCAAGACTTCCTGCTGCCACTTCCTGGCCCAGGCCCTGGAGGCGGGCGGCGGCCGCTGCGGCGTCATCGGCACCCTGGGCTATGGCACCCGGGGCGAGCTGCAGCCGGCCAGTCACACCACCCCCGATGCGGTGACCCTGCAGGCGCTGCTGGCGGAGATGCGGGATGCCGGCCTCGGCCGCGTGGTGATGGAAGTATCCTCCCACGCCCTGGCCCAGGGGCGGGTGGCGGCGGTGCTCTTCGACGGCGCCCTGTTCACCAACCTCAGTCATGAACACCTGGATTATCACGGCGACCTGGAGAGTTATGGCCGCTGCAAACAGCAGCTGTTCCACAGCCCGGGCCTGCGCCATGCCGCCCTCAACGCCGACGATCCCGAGGGCAGGCGTCTGTTGGCCGCCCTCCCTGGCACGGTGATGGCCGCGGCCTATGGTCTAGGGCCTGAGGTGCGGCAGTGCGGCGCCCGCCACTTCGTACATGGCGAAATACTGCAGGCCGACAGGAATGGCCTGCAGTTGGACATCGTCAGCTCCTGGGGGGCGGGCCGCCTGCGCAGCGCCCTGCTGGGCCGTTTCAATGCCGCCAATCTGCTGGGAACCCTGGCCATGCTGCTGTTCATGGAGATGCCGCTGGCCGAGGCCTTGCAACGCCTGGAGGGCGTGCGCGCCGTGCCCGGGCGCATGGAGCGCTTCGGCGGCGGGCATGGGCTGCCCCTGGTGGTGGTGGACTATGCCCACACCCCCGCGGCCCTGGAAGAGGTGCTGGCCACCCTGGCCGACCTGGTGGCAGGCAGCCTGTGGTGCGTGTTCGGCTGCGGCGGCGACCGCGACCAGGACAAGCGCCCCCTCATGGGGGGCATTGCCGAGCGCCATGCGGGCCAGGTGATCATCACCGACGACAATCCCCGCCGGGAAGACCCGGAGGCCATCGTGCAACAGATCCTGGCGGGCATGGAGCGGCCTGCGGCGGCGCGGGTGATTCGCGACCGCGCCGCGGCCATCGCCCATGCCGTGCGTCAGGCCGCGCCGGACGATGTCGTGCTGGTCGCCGGCAAGGGCCATGAGGCCTATCAATTGGTGGGGGAGCGCTGCATTCCCTTCAGCGACCGCCAGTATGTGGAGTCATTGCTGGGGGAGGCGGCATGAATTATTCCCCCCCCGCCACCATGAGCCTGTCCCAGCTGGTGCCGCTGCTGGGCGCCGAACTGGCGGGCGCGGATCTGTCCTTCAGTAGTGTCAGCACCGATACCCGCACTCTGCAGGGCGGAGACCTGTTCATCGCCCTGCAGGGCCCCAATTTCGATGCCCACGACTTTATCGCCACGGCCGCCGCCCAGGGCGCCTGCGCGGCGCTGGTGCAGCGCCGCGTGGATAGCAGTCTGCCGCAGCTGGTGGTGGAGGACACCCGCCTGGCGCTGGGGCGGCTGGCGGCGGCCTGGCGCGGCCGTTTCCACATTCCCGTGGTGGCAGTGACCGGCAGCAACGGCAAGACCACCGTCAAGGAGATGGTGGCCGCCATCCTCTCCGGCCGTGGCCGGGGGCTGGTGACCCGCGGCAATCTCAACAATGACATCGGCATGCCCCTGACCCTGCTGGGGCTGCAGCCGGTGCATCAGTACGCGGTCATCGAGATGGGCGCCAACCGCCCCGGTGACATCGCCTATCTGAGCGCCATCGCCCAGCCCACGGTGGCGGTGATCACCAATGCCGCGCCCGCCCACCTGGAGGGTTTCGGCGATATCGCTGGCGTGGCGCGGGCCAAGGGGGAGATCTTCGATGGCCTGCAGGCCCAGGGCACCGCGGTGCTCAACAGCGACGATGCTCGCAACGGTGTCTGGCGGGTGATGATCGGCAAGCATGCGCGGCTCAGCTTCGGCATCCGCAACGGCGCCGATTTCCGTGCCGACCATCTGGAGATCAACAGCGACTGCGGCTGTTCTTTCCTGCTTCATACGCCTGCCGGTGAAGTCGCCGTGCGCCTGCGGGTGGCGGGACGTCACAATGTCATGAATGCCCTGGCGGCGGCGGCCGCCGCCTACGCGGTGGGCGCCACGCCCATGGAAATCAGGACCGGCCTGGAAAAGATGCAGCCGGTGAGCGGCCGCCTGGAACTCAAGCAGGGCGCTGCCGGGCTGCGCATCATCGACGACACCTACAATGCCAACCCCGGTTCGGTGCGCGCTGCCCTGGAGGTGCTGATGGCCGCCGGCGCCGGTGGCGAGAAGGTGCTGGTGCTGGGCGACATGGGCGAACTGGGCAATGCCTCCCAGGCCCTGCATGAACAGGTGGGGCGCCAGGCCCGGGTGGTGGGTGTGGACCGTATCTATGCCGTGGGCGAGGGTGCCTGCATCACCGCCGGAGCCTTTGGCAAGGGGGCGCGGCATTTCAACGACCAGCAGGCGCTGATCGCGGCCCTGCGTGAGGATTACGTGGAGGGGATGGTGGTCTCTGCGGCGGCCACCCTGCTGGTGAAGGGGTCCCGCAGCATGCAGATGGAACGGGTTGTGGATGCGCTCACCGTGGGCGGCCAGGCGGCGGCCCAGGGCACCTCCACATTGGGCGGTGGCGCGCCGCGCGGCAAATACCATGTTCAGGACAGCGGGGCGGGGGGCTGATCATGCTGCTCTATTTGACCGAATACCTGGCCCAGTACCACAGCGGATTCCACGTCTTCCAGTACCTGACCCTGCGCGCCATCCTCGGCGCCCTGACGGCTCTGGTGATCTCCTTCGTGGTGGGGCCGATCCTGATCCGTAAGTTGAGTATTCATCAGATCGGTCAGCAGGTGCGGGCCGACGGTCCTCAGAGCCACCTCAGCAAGGCGGGCACCCCCACCATGGGCGGCGCCATGATCCTGGTGGCCATCACCGCCAGCACCCTGCTCTGGGCCGATCTCTCCAACCGCTATATCTGGGTGGTGCTGGCGGTGACTCTGCTGTTCGGGATCATCGGCTGGGTGGACGATTACAAGAAACTGGTTCTCAAGGATTCCCGCGGCCTCTCCGCGAAGGCCAAGCTCTTCTGGCAGTCCCTGGCAGGGCTGGGCGCCGCCCTCTATCTCTATGCCAGCGCCCAGTCCCCCATCGAGACCCAGCTCATCGTGCCCTTCTTCAAGGACGTGGCCATCGCCCTGGGCTGGCTGTTCATTCCCCTGGCCTACCTGGTCATCGTCGGCACCAGCAACGCGGTCAATCTCACCGACGGCCTGGACGGTCTGGCCATCCTGCCGGCAGTCATGGTGGGGGGGGCCCTGGGCATCATCGCCTATGCCACCGGCCATGCCCGCTTCGCCGAGTACCTGGGGATTCCCTACGTGCCCGGCGTGGGCGAGGTGGTGGTGTTCTGCGGCGCGCTGGTGGGCTCGGGACTGGGTTTTCTGTGGTTCAACACCCACCCCGCCCAGGTGTTCATGGGCGACGTGGGGGCGCTGGCGCTGGGGGCTGCCCTGGGCATCATCGCCGTCATCGTGCGCCAGGAGATCGTGCTCATGGTGATGGGCGGGGTATTCGTCATGGAGACGGTGTCGGTGATCATGCAGGTGGTATCCTACAAGCTTACCGGACGGCGCATCTTCCGCATGGCCCCCCTGCATCACCATTTCGAACTGAAGGGCTGGCCCGAACCGCGGGTCATCGTGCGTTTCTGGATCATCACCGTGATTCTGGTGTTGATCGGATTGGCGACATTGAAAGTCAGATGATGCAGGCGGGCATGGAAACGAGCAGACCGACAAGAGAGCCACGTTCCGGGAGTGAGGCGCTGCGCCGGCGGCTGGGCCTGAAGGGGCCGACCTTGATCGCCGGCCTGGGCCGCACTGGCCTGGCCAGCGCCCGCTGGCTCAGCGCCCTGGGGCTGGAGGTGATGGTCACCGACAGCCGCCCCGAACCGCCGGGGCTGGCGGCCCTGCTCAGGGAGTTGCCCCAGGTGCCCCTGTTTCTGGGCGGCTTGGCGGAGGCGGCCCTGGCGGACTGTGGCCAGGTGCTGTTGAGCCCCGGCATCTCTGTCGCCGATCCCTTCGTGGCCGCGGCGCGGCGCCGCGGCCTGCCTGTGTTGGGGGATGTGGAACTGTTCGCCCGCTGCGTGCAGGCCCCGGTGCTTGCCATCACCGGCTCCAACGGCAAGAGCACCGTCACCGCCCTGCTGGGGGAGATGGCGCGCCGCGCCGGGCGCCGCGCGGCGGTGGGCGGCAACATTGGCACGCCGGTACTGGAACTGCCCCTGGCGCCGCCCGCTGACCTCTATATATTGGAACTCTCCAGCTATCAGCTGGAGACCACGACCTCCCTGAATGCCGCGGCTGCAGTGATTCTCAACCTGAGCCCCGATCATCTGGACCGCCATGGCGATCTGGCGGCCTACGCTGCCGCCAAGGCCCGTATCCATGGGGGCACGGGGATGGTGGTGTGGAACCGTGACGAGCCGGGCTTGCAGGCCTTGTTGCCCGCTGCACGTCCCCTTTGTTCCTTCGGCGCCGGCGCGCCGCCCGGCGCCTCTGACTACGGCCTGCGGGAGCGCGCCGGCCGGTCCTGGCTGGTGCGCGGCGGGGAATTCATTCTGCCGCTGGCGGAGCTGGCCATGGCGGGGGGGCACAACGCCCTCAATGCCCTGGCGGCCCTGGCGCTGGGCGAGGCAGCGGGCCTGCCGCAGGCGGCCATGGTGGAGGCCTTGCGCCATTTCCCGGGCCTGCCCCATCGCATGGAACTGCTGGGGGAATGGCAGGGAGTGCGCTGGTACAACGATTCCAAGGCCACCAATGTGGGCGCCACCCTGGCCGCCCTCGAGGGCGTGGCGGGGCCGCTGGTGCTCATCGCCGGCGGCGAGGGCAAGGGCGCCGATTTTGCGCCGCTGCGTCCGCTGCTGGCGCAGAAGGCGCGCGCCGTATTGCTGCTGGGGCGCGATGCCCCGCTGCTGGAACAGGCCCTGGCCGGTGCCGTACCCGTGCAGCGGGTGGCGGACATGGCCGAGGCCGTGGCGGCGGCCTGGCAGCTGGCGCGGCGCGGCGACCAGGTGCTGCTCTCGCCGGCCTGCGCCAGCCTGGACATGTTCGAGAACTACCAGGCCCGTGGCCAGGCCTTCCGCGAGGCGCTGCGGAGAGTCATGTCATGACCGCGCTGTCGCTCAGGGCCGCTTTCCAGCATCCTGCCGCCGAGGGCCAGGCGGTGGGCGGCGACCGGGTGTTGTGGTTTGCCGCTGCTGTGTTGTTCATCCTGGGGCTGGTGATGGTGGCCTCCTCCTCCCTGGACATCGCCGAGCGCAGCTATGGCCAGCCTTTCCATTTCGTGCTGCGCCAGTTGGCTTATGCCGGGGTGGCGCTGCTGCTGGGCTATGTGATCCTGCGCCTTCCCCTGCAGTTTCTGGAGCGGCTCAGCGCGCCCCTGCTGTTGGCAGGAATGGGCCTGCTGGTGCTGGTGTTGATCCCCGGCATCGGGCGCGAGGTCAACGGCAGTGCCCGCTGGCTGCCCCTGGGCCTGTTCAACCTGCAGCCCTCGGAGCTGATGAAGCTGTTCATGGTGCTCTACCTGGCGGGTTATCTGGTGCGCCGCAGCGAGGAGGTGCGCAGCGCCGTCAGCGGTTTCGCCAAGCCCATGGTGGTGCTGGCGCTGGTCTGCCTGCTGCTGCTGGCGGAGCCTGACTTCGGCGCCGCCGCGGTGCTCATGGCCACCGCCATGGGTATGATGTTCCTGGGCGGAGTGCGCCTCTGGCAGTTTGCGCTATTGATCCTGGGTGTAGGGCTTGCGGCAGCGGCGCTGGCGGTTTCCTCGCCTTATCGTCTGGAGCGCATCACCGCCTTTCTCGACCCCTGGGCCGATCCCTTCGCCAGCGGTTTTCAACTCACCCAGGCCCTGATCGCCTTCGGGCGCGGCGAATGGCTGGGAGTGGGCCTGGGCAACAGCATCCAGAAACTCTTTTACCTGCCGGAGGCCCATACCGATTTCCTGTTCGCCGTGCTGGCGGAGGAGTTGGGGCTGGTGGCCGCCCTGCTGGTCATCGCCCTGTTCAGCGTCATCGTCTGGCGCGCCTTCCTCATCGCACGCCGTGCGGAGCGGGCGGGCGCGGCATTCGCCGCCTATGTGGCCTACGGCTGCGGCATGTGGATTGGGGTGCAGGCCTTCATCAATATCGGGGTGAACATGGGCGTACTGCCCACCAAAGGGCTGACCCTGCCGCTGATGAGTTATGGCGGCAGCAGCCTCATCGTCTCCTGCATGGTGATCGCCCTGCTGCAACGGGTGGCGCTGGAAACAGCGCCCCATGAGCGCTAGGGCAGGAGAACGGAGCGGCATATGGCAACCAGGATTCTGATCATGGCGGGCGGCACCGGCGGGCATGTGTTCCCCGCCCTCGCGGTGGCCGAGGCCCTGCAGGCCGAGGGCGCCGAGGTGCGCTGGCTGGGCACCCGCCGCGGCCTGGAGGCGCGCCTGGTGCCCGCTGCGGGCATCGCCCTGGAAACCCTCGCCGTCAGCGGCCTGCGGGGCAAGGGTCTGCTGAGCTGGCTGGGCGCGCCCTTCAAGCTGAGTTGGGCCTTGTGCCAGTCTTTGGTGGTGATCATGCGCTTCCGGCCCATGGCGGTGCTGGGCATGGGGGGCTTTGCCTCCGGCCCCGGTGCCGTGGTGACCTGGCTGCTGCATCTGCCCCTGCTGATCCATGAGCAGAACGCCGTCGCCGGCCTCACCAACCGCCTCCTGGCGCGCATCGCCGGCCGTGTGCTGGCGGCCTTTCCCGGGGCCTTTCCCGGGCGTCTCGAGGTGCTGCTCACCGGCAACCCGGTACGCCCTGAGATCGCGGCCCTGGCGCCCCCCGAGGCGCGCCTGCAGGGACGCAACGGCCCCCTGCGCCTGCTGGTGGTGGGCGGCAGCCAGGGCGCCCGCGCCCTCAACGAGGCGCTGCCCGCCGCCCTGGCGTTGCTGCCCGCAGCGGACCGTCCCCTGGTGCATCACCAGGCGGGACAGGACAGCTGGCAGCAGGTGCGCGAGGCCTATGGAGCGGCTGGCGTGGCGGAGGCCCGGGTGGAGGCCTTCATCGAGGATATGCCGGCCGCCTATGGCTGGGCCGATCTGGTGGTGTGCCGCGCCGGGGCCCTGACAGTGGCAGAACTGGCGGCCGCCGGTTGCGCTGCGGTGCTGGTGCCCTATCCCCATGCGGTGGACGACCATCAGACTCGCAATGCCATGAGCCTGGTGGAGGCGGGTGCGGCGCTGCTGTTGCCCCAGGACCAGGATCTGGCCGCCAGGCTGGCGCGGCTGCTGAAGGAATTGACGAGTGGCGCTGCGCCCGACCGCGCGCGCCTGCTGACCATGGCCCAGGCGGCGCGCGGCCAGGCCCGCCCTCATGCCGCCGCCACGGTGGCGCAACTCTGTCTGGAGGCCGCCCATGGCTGAAGCGCGCCATAATGTACCGCCCAGCGCTCCCGGGCAGCAGCCTGCCGCTGGCCGGCGTTTTCATGACTTGTGGATGGGGCGTGTGCGCCATATCCATTTCGTCGGTGTCGGCGGCGCCGGCATGGGCGGCATTGCCGAGGTGTTGTGCAATCTCGGCTACCGCGTCAGCGGTTCCGACCTGGCGGAGAATGCCGTGACCCAGCGCCTGGCGGCCCTGGGGGTGGCGGTGCATATCGGCCATCATGGGGGCCTGGTCAAGGATTGCGACGTGGTGGTGAAGTCCACGGCGGTGCGCGACGACAATCCAGAGATCCGCGCCGCCCTGGAGCGGCGCATTCCCGTGGTGCCACGCGCCGAGATGCTGGCGGAACTGATGCGTTTCCGCTACGGCGTGGCGGTGGCCGGGACCCATGGCAAGACCACCGTCACCAGCCTCGTCGCCAGTCTCCTGGCGGAGGGCGGCCTGGACCCCACCTACGTCATTGGCGGCCGCCTCAACAGCAGCGGCGGCAACGCCCGCCTGGGGACGGGGCGCTTTCTGGTGGCGGAGGCCGACGAGAGCGACGCCTCCTTTCTCTACCTGCAGCCCATGCTGGCGGTGGTGACCAATATCGATGCCGACCACATGGCCACTTACGAGGGGGATTTCGGGCGCCTGCGCCAGACTTTCATCGATTTCATTCACCACCTGCCCTTCTATGGCCTGGCGGTGGTGTGCCTGGACGACCCGGTGGTCCGCGAGATCCTGCCGGCCCTGTCGCGGCCCCTGCTCACCTATGGCTTTTCCCCCCAGGCCGATATCCGCGCCTGGGATGTGCGCAGCGCCTGCATGACCACCCATTTCCGTGTGGCGCGCCCCGGCCAGGAGGATTGGCTGGAGGTGAGCCTCAATCTGGCGGGGCGCCACAATGTCAGCAATGCCCTGGCGGCCATCGCCGTGGCTCACGAACTGGAGGTGTCCGATGCGGCCATTCTCCGCGGCCTGGGCCAGTTCCAGGGCATTGCGCGGCGTTTTCAGAGTTATGGCGAGCTGCAGGTGAACGGCGGACGGGTGCTGCTGATCGACGACTATGGCCACCACCCGCGCGAGATCGAGGCGGTGCTGGAGGCCGTCCGCAGCGGCTGGCCGGGGCGCCGTGTCGTGCTGGCCTTCCAGCCCCACCGCTACAGCCGCACCCGCGACCTGTTCGACGATTTCGTGAAGGTGCTGGGCACCACCGACGTGCTGGCCCTGCTGGATGTCTACGCGGCGGGCGAGGCTCCCCTGGCGGGCGCCGATGGCCATGCCCTGTGCCGCGCCATACGCATGCGCGGCCGCATCGACCCCATCTATGTGGAGGGCGAGGAGGAACTGGCCGCGGTGCTGCGCAGCCAGCTGCGCGACGGCGATATCCTGCTGACCTTGGGGGCGGGCGATATCGGCGCCATGGCGAGCCGCCTGCCGGCGCGCCTCCAGGCAGGGGAGGGGTCGCCATGATGGCCGAACGGCAGCCAACACGCTGGCGCGGCGAGTTGCGCCGCGACGAGCCCCTGGCCCGGCACACCTCGTGGCGGGTGGGCGGCACGGCGGACCGCTTCTATTTGCCCCGCGACCTGGACGACCTGGCCGTTTTCCTGGAGGCGCTCCCGCTGGAGGAGCCGGTTTTCTGGCTGGGTCTGGGCAGCAATCTGCTGGTGCGCGACGGCGGCATGCGCGGCACGGTGATCTGCACCAGCGGCATGCTCAATGGCCTGGCCCGCCTCGATGAACAGCGCCTGCGGGTGGAGTCCGGGGTGGCCTGCGCCAAGGTGGCCCGCTTCAGCGCCCGCGAGGGCCTCAGCGGCGCCGAGTTCCTGGTGGGCATCCCCGGCACCATGGGCGGCGCCCTGGCCATGAACGCCGGCGCCTTCGGCGGCGAGACCTGGACCCTGGTGGAGGCGGTGGAAACCCTGGACCGCCGGGGACGGCGCCAGGTGCGCGGTCCTGAGGACTATCAGGTGGCCTACCGCGAAGTGCGCGGACCTGCCGGCGAATGGTTCGTGGCCGCCATACTGGCCCTGGCGCCGGGCGATGCGAGCCAGGCGCTGACCGACATCAAGGGCCTGCTGGCGCGGCGCGGCGCCAGCCAGCCCACCGGCCAGCCCAGCGGCGGCTCGGTGTTCCGCAATCCTCCCGGCGATCACGCCGGACGGCTCATCGAGGCCTGCGGCCTCAAGGGTCATGCCATCGGCGGTGCGCGCGTGTCGGAAAAACATGCCAACTTCATCGTCAACGATGGCAGCGCCACGGCGGGGGATATCGAGGCCCTGATCCGCCATGTGGCACAGGCGGTGGAGGAGCGCCAGGGGGTCCGCCTGGTGACTGAGGTACACATCGTGGGAGAAGCGCCATGAACGGCGGCGGGCGCAAGCTGACGGCGGCCGACTTCGGCCGCGTGGCCGTGCTCATGGGCGGGCGCGCGGCGGAACGGGCGATCTCCCTGCGCAGTGGTGACGCGGTGCTGCAGTCCCTGCAGCGCAGCGGCATCGATGCCGTGGGTGTGGATGTAGATGGCGCGGTGCTGCGCCGCCTGGAGGAGGGCGGTTTCTCCCGGGCTTTCATCGCCCTCCATGGGCGGGGCGGCGAGGATGGTGTGATCCAGGGGGCTCTGGAGACCCTGGGGCTGCCCTATACCGGCAGCGGTGTGCTGTCCTCGGCCCTGAGCATGGACAAGCTGCGCAGCAAGCAGCTCTGGCAGGGGGCCGGCCTGCCCACACCGCCTGCTGCGGCGCTCAATGAGGAAGCCGACCTGGCGGCAGTGCCGGAGCAGCTGGGCCTGCCGCTGATCGTGAAGCCGGTGCACGAGGGTTCCAGCCTGGGCATGAGCCGGGTGGAGGAGGCCGGCGACCTGGCGCGCGCCTGGCGGGCGGCGCGGGAACTGGACCGCGAGGTGCTGGCGGAGCGCTGGGTGGCGGGCGTCGAATACACCGCCGCCATTGTCGGTGAGACGGCCCTGCCCCTGATCCGCATCGAGACGCCGCGCGCCTTCTACGACTTCGCGGCCAAGTACGAGGCCCAGGACACCCGTTTCCTGTGCCCCTGCGGCCTGCCGCCGGCGCGTGAGGCGGAAATCCAGGCCCTGGCCCTGGAGGCCTTCCGCGCCCTGGGCTGCCGCGGCTGGGGGCGGGTGGATCTGATCTGCGACGATGGCGGCCGGCCTTGGCTCATCGAGGTCAACACCGTGCCGGGGATGACGGATCACAGCCTGGTGCCCATGGCGGCGCGGGCGGCGGATATCGGTTTCGATGAACTGGTGTGGCGGATTCTGGAGCACAGCGTGACGCAGACGGGGCAGCGGACATGAGGACCTTGGCCGGTAAGCGCAACAAGACACGCCAACAGGCGGTGCGGCGCGCGGCACAGGCGCCGTGTCCGCGGCGCGGCAGGCTGTGGGCGTTGGCCACTTTGCTGCTGGTCCTGGTTGTCGCCGGCGGTGGCGCCTTGTGGTTGCAGCAGGACTGGCGCCTGCCGGATCTTCAGGGCCTGGAAGGGGTGGCGGAATTCCCCCTGCGCCAGGTCAGGGTGGCGGGCAGCTTCAGGCATGTCAGTGCCGTGCAGGTGCGGGACATCGTCGCACCCTATGCGGCGCGGGGTTTCTTCGCCACCGATGTGGCGGCCATCCGCGGCGCTCTGCGCGCCCTGCCCTGGGTGGAGCAGGCGACGGTGCGCCGGGTGTGGCCGGACCGCCTGCAGATCACCATCACGGAGCAGGTGGCCGTGGCCCGCTGGGGTCGGGATGGGCTGCTCAATGGGCGTGGCGAGGTTTTTACGCCCCTGGCCGGGGCGCTGCCGGGGGATCTGCCGCAGCTGCAGGGGCCGGCGGGCAGCGCCCCGCAGATGCTGGCGCGCTGCCGTGCCATGGCGGACAGCTTGGCCCCGCTGGGCCTGAAGGTGGCGCGCCTGTCCCTGGACCGGCGCCGTTCCTGGCATGCCGTACTGGACAACGGCATCCAACTGGCCCTGGGCAAGGAACACCCCCTGCAGCGGGTGGCGCGCTTCGCGCGCTATTACCCCAGTGTGGCGGCCGGCCGGGAACAGGATGCCGAGGTGTTCGATCTGCGTTATGCCAATGGTTTCGTGGTGCGCTGGCGCAATGGTGCGCCGCGGCCGGGTGGCTTTCCGAGTTAGGTGCTGGAGAGATAGCGAGCAATGCCAAAGAAAGATGAAAAAGATCTGATCGTCGGCCTGGACATCGGGACCTCCAAGGTGGTGGCCATTGTCGGCGAGGTGACCGAGGACAACCACATCGAGATCGTGGGCATCGGCAGTCATCCCTCGCGCGGCCTGAAGAAGGGCGTGGTGGTGAACATCGAGTCCACCGTGCAGTCCATTCAGCGGGCAGTGGAGGAGGCGGAACTGATGGCCGGCTGCGAGATACATTCCGTATACACCGGCATTGCCGGCAGCCACATCCGCAGCCTCAATTCCACCGGCATCGTGGCCATCCGCGACGAGGAGGTCACCGCCAGCGACGTGGAGCGGGTGATCGATGCCGCGCGCGCAGTGGCCATTCCCGCCGACCAGCGCATCCTCCATGTGCTGCCCCAGGAATTCATCATCGACAACCAGGAAGGGATCATGGAGCCGGTGGGCATCTCCGGGGTGCGCCTGGAGGCCAAGGTGCATCTGGTGACCGGCGCGGTGAGCGCCGCCCAGAACATCACCAAGTGCGTGCGGCGCTGTGCCCTGGAGGTGGACGACATCATCCTCGAGCAGCTGGCCTCCAGCTATTCGGTGCTCACCGAGGACGAGAAAGGGCTGGGGGTCTGCCTGGTGGACATCGGCGGCGGCACCACGGACATCGCGGTGTTCACCGACGGCTCCATCCGCCATACCGCGGTGATCCCCATCGCCGGCGACCAGGTCACCAATGACATCGCCGTGGCCCTGCGCACGCCCACTCAGCATGCCGAGGAGATCAAGATCCGCTTTGGCTGCGCCCTGGCCCAGCTGGCCAACCCCGACGAGAGCATCGAGGTGCCGGGGGTGGGCGACCGCCCGCCGCGGCGCCTGGCGCGTCAGACCCTGGCAGAGGTGGTGGAGCCCCGTTACGAGGAGCTGTTCACCCTCATTCAGGCGGAACTGCGGCGCAGCGGTTTCGAGGACCTGGTGGCGGCCGGCGTGGTGATGACCGGCGGCAGTTCCAAGATGGAAGGGGTCATCGAGTTGGCGGAAGAGGTGTTTCACATGCCGGTGCGTCTGGGGCTGCCGCAGAATATTTCCGGGCTGGCGGACGTGGTGCGCAATCCCATTCACGCCACCGGCGTGGGTCTGCTGCTGTATGGCTTTCAGCAGCGCCATTCAAAAAAAACGCAGCACAAGGTGGGAGGTGGTTTCAAGGGTATCTGGGGAAGGATGAAAAGCTGGTTTCAGGGGAATTTCTAGGGTTTCGATTATCTGATTATCTAATGAAGAAGAAGGAGGAGACACATGTTTGAACTGATGGATTCATACAGCCAGAATGCGGTGATCAAGGTCATCGGCATCGGAGGGGGCGGCGGCAATGCCGTGGAGCACATGGTGGCGGCCAATATCGACGGCGTCGATTTCATCTGCGCCAACACCGATGCCCAGGCCCTCAAAAATTCCTCGGCGCGCACCACCCTGCAGCTGGGCTGCAACATCACCAAGGGGCTGGGCGCCGGCGCCAATCCGGAGATCGGCCGGCAGGCGGCCCTGGAGGACCGGGAGCGTATCATGGAAGTGCTGGAAGGCTCGGACATGGTGTTCATCACCGCCGGCATGGGTGGCGGCACCGGCACCGGCGGCGTGCCCGTGGTGGCCAAGATCGCCCGCGAGATGGGCATCCTGACGGTGGCCGTGGTGACCAAGCCCTTTCCTTTCGAGGGCAGGAAGCGCATGCAGATCGCCGAGGAGGGCATCCGCGAGCTTGGGGAATACGTGGACTCCCTGATCACCATTCCCAATGAGAAGCTCCTCATGGTGCTGGGCAAGACCATCTCCCTGCTGGATGCCTTCAAGGCCGCCAACAACGTACTGCTGGGCGCCGTGCAGGGTATCGCCGACCTCATCACCCGTCCCGGCCTCATCAATGTGGACTTTGCCGATGTGCGCACCGTGATGGCAGAGATGGGCATGGCCATGATGGGCTCCGGCTGCGAACGCGGCGAGAACCGGGCCCGCGAGGCGGCGGAGGCAGCCATCAACAGCCCGCTCCTGGAGGACGTGGACCTGGCCGGCGCCCATGGCATCCTGGTGAATATCACCGGCGGCATGAACCTGGCCATCGGTGAATTCGAGGAAGTGGGCAACACCGTCAAGGAGTTCGCCTCGGAGAATGCCACCGTGGTGGTGGGTACGGTGATCGACCCCGACATGAGCGACGAGTTGCGGGTGACCGTGGTGGCCACCGGCCTCGGCCGCGAGCGCCTGGAGGAATGCGAGCAGCCCATGAAGCTGGTCTCCAAGAAAGTGGCGGCCGCGGGCGGCGGCGACATCGATTACAACACCCTGGACCGTCCCACGGTGATCCGCAACCAGATGGCCGTGGATCAGAACGCCCTGCAGGAGGGAACCAATCTGGACTTTCTCGATGTGCCGGCATTTCTGCGCCGCCAGGCCGATTGAATACCGGTTGTGGCTTTAGGGATCGGCGGCGGCAGTCGCTAACCTGTAGGGAAAGTCTGGTTGAATCTTCATTCCGGCTGCCGCCGGGATGAAGAGAGACGGCAGGACTCCTGGGTGACGGCTGATTTTATTGATTCTATAAGGTGCTGATGTGTGAAGTTATTCCTATGCAGTATGAGGGGGCTGTGCTAAGATGCGCCCGATTTCACGGCACATAGGCTTCCACGCCGCCCCTTCAGGGCGGCGCAGCCGCAATGGATCCTCATGATCAGACAGCGCACCTTGAAAAATATCATCAGGGCGACAGGCGTCGGCCTCCATACCGGGGAGCAGATTCGCCTCACCCTGCGGCCTGCACCCGTGGATTGCGGCATCGTCTTCCGCCGCATCGATCTGCCATCTCCGCTGGAGATCCCGGCCCGCGTGGCGTATGTGGGGGAAACCGGTGCTTCCACCTGCCTGGTGAAAGACGGGGTTGGCGTCGCTGCAGTGGAGCACATGCTGTCCGCCTTCGCGGGGCTCGGTGTGGACAACGCCTATGTGGATCTGGATGCCCCGGAAGTGCCGGTCATGGATGGCAGCGCCGGTCCCTTCGTCTTTCTCATCCAGTCTGCCGGGATCACCGAACAGGCAGCCGCCAAGTCCTTCCTCAGGGTGCGGCGCAGCGTGCAGGTGAACGATGGCGAGTGCTGGGCGCGCCTGGAGCCCTATGAAGGTTTCAAGGTGTCCGTGGTCATGGATTTCGAACATCCCTGCTTCCAGGGCCGCCTCCAGGAGGCGAGCATCGACTTTTCCGCTGCTTCATTCGTCAGGGAGATCAGCAGGGCGCGCAATTTCCGCTTCGTGCAGGCGCTGGGCGAGATGCCGGCGGCAGGGGGCACGGTGGACAATACCGTACTGGTGGACAAGCAGGGTGTGCTCAACGAGGACGGCCTGCGCTACCAGGATGAGTTCGTCAAGCACAAGGTGCTGGACGCAGTGGGTGATCTCTATCTGCTGGGCCAGAGCCTGATCGGTGCCTTCAGCGCCCACAAATCGGGGCACGCCCTCAACAACCGTTTGCTGGGCGCGCTGTTGGCGGCGCCCGAGGCCTGGGAGATCGTTACCTTCGATGATGCGGCCCAGGCCGGGGATGCCCTGCGCCGCGCAGCTGGCTAGGGCGAGAGTGAGTCGTCGCGTCCATGGCGTGCCAGGCGCAGCAGCGATGCTCTGAGGGCGCTGTCTTCCAGGCTCTCTGCCAGGGAGGCGATCAGTGCCGCCGTGGCCGCTGTCATGCGCAGCGGCATGACGGGTTGCAGGCGCCGCAGCTGGACGGCGCCGCTGGCGGGCATCACTTTGATACGGATGTGGCGCAGCGACGGTATGCCATCCATGGCCTGCAGGCGTTTCAGCAAGGCGGGCAGCTGATAGCGCAGCATGGCGCTCCAGGCGGGGGACTCCGTCTGCAGCACCAGTTCCCCGGCGCGCAGATTGGCGACGCGGCAGTGTTCCCGCAACGCCTCGGGCAGGAGCTTGCGCACCAGGCTGTCGAGTCGCTTTAATTGCTCGCAGCGTTCCTGGAGACGGCCTAAGGCGCCTCTCTCGTCCTGCAGCAAGTGGTGAAAGGGTTTGGCTGTGCGCATGAATCTTGCGTTGCGATTGAAATGAATCCGTGAGCGGTGTCTGTCTTGCGCTCGATTCACAGTTTTACATAGTTTCACATACTAGATAACCATAACATGGAACGGTAGCGGGGCAACGACTAATGAATATTATTCTGTTGACGAAAGGTTCCAGATCTGCCGGCAGCCTCAATCTGGGGCATGGCAGATCCATGTTGTTGTTGGGGTTGCTTTTTTTTGCGCTGCCTGCCCTGACCCTGGTGGGCGGCTTTTTCCTGGGCCAGCACCGCGCCGAGAGCCAGCTGCTGCCCCAGGAGTGGCAGGCGGAGATGCAGCAGCAGCGCCAGGAGATCGCGCGCGCGGCGCGCAAGGCGCGGGAGGACATGAATGGTCTGGCGGTCAGGCTGGGGCAGCTGCAGGCCCAGGCAGTGCGGCTCAATGCCCTGGGGCAGCGGCTGGTGGAGGCGGGGCGCCTGGACCGCGGGGAATTCGATTTCAGCAGTCCGCCGGCCCAGGGGGGGCCTGCCGGTGATATGGCAAGCACGCAGCAGATCGAACCACCGGATTTTCTGCGCGCCCTGGATGAACTGGCCGCCGAACTCAGTGACCGGGAACGCAAGCTGCAGGTGATGGAATCCATTTTCATGAACCGCAGCCTGCAGGCTGAAGTATTGCCGGCCGGACGGCCCATCAAAAAAGGCTGGATCTCCTCCTATTTCGGGATGCGCACCGATCCCTTCACCGGGCTGCGCGAATTTCACAAGGGCATGGATTTCGCCGGCAAGCTGGGCAGCGAAGTGGTTGCCGTGGCCAGCGGCGTGGTGACCTGGGCGGGTGACCGTTACGGTTATGGCCGCCTGGTGGAGATCAATCACGGCAATGGTTATGTCACCCGCTACGGGCACAGCAAGGAGTTGTTGGTCAAGGTCGGCGACATCGTCGAGAAGGGGCAGGTCATTGCCCTGATGGGTTCCAGCGGCCGCTCCACCGGCCCCCACGTGCATTTCGAAGTGCACTACAAGGGCAAGGTGGTGAATCCCGCCAAGTATCTCGTTGCCGCCCGCTGACGGCGCAGGACGCGGCGGGGTGTTGGAAAGCGGCCTGCTGCCCCCATATTTCATCTGATGTTCCCCTTTCGCCTATCAAGGCGCGCCGCCAGGTATTATAATGACCTGTTTTTATCACACCTGATTCTTTAAATTCTTTCCCAAAAAATTATATGGTCGCAAACATATTCAGCAAGATATTCGGCAGCCGCAACGAGCGCCTGCTGAAACGCATGTGGGTGGTGGTTGAAAAGATCAACGCCCTGGAAGAATCCATGGCCGCCCTCAGCGATGAGGCGCTGCGTGCCAAGACCGAGGAGTTCCGCGGCCGCCTGGCCGACGGTACAGCTTTGGATGATCTGCTCCCGGAGGCCTTCGCTGTGGTGCGCGAGGGGGGCAAGCGCGTCTTCAGCATGCGCCACTTCGATGTCCAGCTCATCGGCGGTATGGTGCTCCATGAAGGCAAGATTGCCGAGATGCGCACCGGTGAGGGCAAGACCCTGGTGGCGACCCTGGCGGCCTACCTCAATGCCCTGCCCGGCAAGGGTGTGCATGTGGTGACCGTCAACGACTACCTGGCGCAGCGCGATTCCCAATGGATGGGCAAACTCTATGAATTCCTCGGCCTCAGCACCGGGGTGATCCTGTCCCAGCAGAGCACTGAGGAAAAGCGCGCCGCCTACGGCGCCGACATCACCTACGGCACCAACAACGAATATGGGTTCGACTACCTGCGCGACAACATGGCCTTCCGGGTGGAGGACAAGGTG
Organism: uncultured Gammaproteobacteria bacterium; assembly: GCA_964425105.1. Lineage (GTDB taxonomy): Bacteria > Pseudomonadota > Gammaproteobacteria > SZUA-140 > SZUA-140 > S012-109. The sequence goes on from CAYRLE010000007.1 coordinate 27,488, forward strand.
CAGCGCGGCCTGCATTACGCCATCGTCGACGAGGTGGACTCCATTCTCATCGATGAGGCACGCACGCCGCTGATCATCTCAGGGCCCATCGACGACAAATCCGAACTCTACCTGCAGATCGACAAGCTGATTCCCCAACTCAAGCCACAGGAGAGCGAGGGCGGTCCCGGCGACTACACCATCGACGAGAAGGCCAAGCAGGTCTATTTCACCGAGGAGGGGCACCAGCATATCGAGGAGTTGCTGCTCTCGGCCGGGCTGCTCAAGGAGGGCGAGAGCCTCTACGATGCCGCCAATATCACCCTCATGCACCACCTGATCGCGGCCCTGCGCGCCCACGCCCTGTACCAGCGCGACGTGGACTATATCGTGCAGAACAATGAAGTGGTCATCGTCGACGAGTTCACCGGCCGCACCATGCCCGGGCGGCGCTGGTCGGAGGGCCTGCATCAGGCCATCGAGGCCAAGGAGGGGGTGCCCATCCAGAACGAGAACCAGACCCTGGCCTCCATCACCTTCCAGAACTATTTCCGCCTCTACGACAAGCTTTCCGGCATGACCGGTACAGCTGATACCGAGGCCTATGAGTTTCAGCAGATCTACGGCTTGGAGGTGGTGGTGATTCCTACTCACCGGCCCATGATCCGCAAGGACCATCCGGACCTCATCTATCTTACTGCCAATGACAAGTACAATGCCATCGTGGAGGACATCAAGGACTGCTACCAGCGCGGCCAGCCGGTACTGGTGGGTACTACCTCCATCGAGACCTCCGAGTACCTTTCCAAGCTGCTGCGCAAGGAAAAGATCAAGCACCAGGTGCTCAATGCCAAGCATCACGAGAAGGAGGCCCAGATCGTGGCCCAGGCGGGCTGCCCAGGTGCGGTGACCATTGCCACCAACATGGCCGGGCGCGGTACCGACATCGTGTTGGGCGGCAGCCTGGAGGTGGAGTTGGCGGCCCTCAAGGATCCCACAGCGGAACGGATTGAAAAGGTGGAACAGGATTGGCAACAGCGTCATGAAGCGGTGTTGTCCAGCGGCGGTCTGCATATCATCGGCACCGAGCGCCACGAGTCGCGGCGCATCGACAACCAGCTGCGTGGCCGATCCGGACGCCAGGGCGACCCGGGTTCGAGCCGTTTCTACCTGTCCCTGGAGGACAATCTGATGCGCATCTTCGCCTCCGAGCGGGTAGGGGCGCTGATGCAGAAGCTGGGTATGGAAGAAGGGGAGGCCATCGAGCATCCCTGGGTCACCAAGGCCATCGAAAACGCCCAGCGCAAGGTGGAGGGGCACAATTTCGATATCCGCAAGCAGCTGCTGGAATACGACGATGTGGCCAATGACCAGCGCAAGGTGATCTACCAGCAGCGCAATGAGTTGATGGAGGCCGAGGATATTTCCGACACCATCAAGGTGTTGCGCGAGGAAGTGCTCAACGAGGTCATCGACCAGTACATTCCGCCCCAGAGCCTGGAAGAGCAGTGGGATGTGGCGGGGCTGGAAAAGGCCCTGGAACAGGAATTCGGCCTGCGGGTGCCCATTGCCCGCTGGCTCGAGGATGACGACTCACTCCATGAAGAAACCCTGCGCCAGCGCCTCCTCGAGGCCTTGGAGCAGTCCTACGCCGAGAAAGAGGCCCTGGCCGGCCCCGAGGTGATGCGCGACTTCGAGAAGGCGGTCATGCTCCAGGTGCTGGACAGCAACTGGAAGGATCACCTGGCGGCCATGGACCATCTGCGTCAGGGTATCCACTTGCGCGGCTATGCTCAGAAGAACCCCAAGCAGGAGTACAAGCGCGAGGCCTTCGAGATGTTCAGCACCATGCTGGATCAGATCAAGCATGAAGTGATCGGCGTGCTGTCGCGGGTCCAGGTGCGCGCCGAAGAGGATGTGCAGGCCATCGAAGAACAGCGCCGCTCCAAGGCGCCACGCCAGTACCGTCATCCCGACGCCACGCTGGGCGGGGAGTCCCTCGGTGAAGGCCATGAAGCGGAAGCCAGCCACCAGCCCATGGTCAGGGAAGGGCGCAAGATCGGCCGCAACGAACCCTGTCCCTGCGGCTCTGGCAAGAAATACAAGCAGTGTCACGGAAAATTGTCATAAATACAGAACAAAGAGAAAAGGGTAAAGAGAAAAGAGCAATGCGTGTGGTGAGGAAGACACTCATCACTCATCACTCATCACGCCCAATGGCTGTCGGTCTGAATTCACTTCCCTCTTTGCTGCCCGTGTCGGGTATTCGCCTGGCCTCCACGGCGGCCGGTATCAAGAAGGATGGACAGCCCGACCTGGCGCTGTTGGAGGTCGCCCCTGGCAGTGAGGTGGCCGCGGTGTTCACCCGCAATGCCTTTTGCGCCGCGCCGGTGATTCTCGCCCGGCACCATCTCGGCCAGGGCGCGCCGCGCTATTTGTTGATCAATGCCGGAAACGCCAATGCCGGTACCGGTGAGCAGGGGCTGGAGGATGCCCTGGCCTGCTGCCACGCCTTGGCGCTGACAGCGTCCTGCCCTACCGAGGCGGTGCTGCCTTTCTCCACCGGGGTCATCGGCGAGCCTCTGCCGGTGCCGCTCATCGAGGCGGCGCTGCCGGAGCTGGTGACGGGACTGGAGGAAGACGCCTGGGCCGACGCGGCACAGGCCATCATGACCACCGACACTTTGCCCAAGGGTGCCTCCCGCCAGTTCACCCTCGGCGGCAGGACGGTGACGCTGACCGGTATCGTCAAGGGTTCCGGCATGATCCGCCCCGACATGGCCACCATGCTGGCCTTCATCGCCACCGATGCCGCGCTCTCCCCACGCTTTCTACAGCGCTGTCTGGAAGAGGCCGTGGCGCGCTCCTTCCACTGCATTACCGTGGACGGCGACACCTCCACCAATGATGCCTGCGTGCTGGTAGCCAGCGGGCGCAGCGGCCATGCCGCGGTGGAGGCCGCGGACAGCCCGGAGGGCGCGCTGTTCTGCCGTGAGTTGACGGCGCTGTGCGTGGAACTGGCCCAGGCCGTCGTGCGCGATGGCGAAGGGGCGAGCAAGTTCATTACCATCGAAGTGAGCCAGGGGCGCAGCGCGGCGGAGTGCCGCCAGGTGGCCTATACCGTGGCCCATTCACCGCTGGTGAAGACCGCCTGCTTCGCCAGCGACCCCAACTGGGGGCGCATCCTGGCGGCAGTGGGGCGTGCCGGTGTGCCGGAACTGGACATCTCCCGCATCAACATTCAACTCGGAGAGGTTTGTATCGTCGCCGACGGCGGGCGCGCGCCCGGCTACCAGGAGTCCCAGGGGGAGGCGGCCATGGCCGGGGAGGATATCACCATCCGCATCGCCCTGGGGCGCGGTGCGGCCACCGCTACGATCTGGACCTGCGACCTGTCCTACGATTATGTGCGCATCAATGCGGAGTATCGGACGTGATGGTTCGTGAGGGGTAAGGCGTGAGGCTTGCAATAGAAAACCCGCCAACGGCGGGTTTTCTATTGCAACTTGTCTCGTGAAGGCTGCCTTATTTGATCTTGGCTTCCTTGTAGATAACGTGCTTGCGCACGACGGGATCGTATTTCTTGATCTCCATCTTTTCCGGCATGGTGCGCTTGTTCTTGTCGGTGGTGTAGAAGTGCCCCGTGCCGGCGCTCGATACCAGTCTGATCTTTTCTCGCATGATCCCGGCTCCTTAAACTTTTTCGCCGCGCTTGCGCATGTCGGCCAGGACCTGATCGATCCCCAGCTTGTCGATGATGCGCATGCCCTTGGAACTGATCCGCAGCCTGACCCAGCGGTTCTCGCTTTCCACCCAGAAGCGGTGGATGGAGAGATTGGGCAGGAAGCGCCTTCTCGTCTTGTTGTTGGCGTGGGAAACGTTGTTACCCGTTATGGGCCGTTTGCCCGTCACCTGGCATACCCTGGACATTGTCTGAAACCTCCAACTGGAACTCGGCAAAGCAGAGTTTTATACCAGATCCGCGTGTTGCCCGCAAGCTTCCGGGGCCGATCCCGTCCTGCCGTCAGTTCTGCTCTCGCTCTGGGGCGTCTTTCGGGGGCGCGCCTTCCTCCAGGCGCTTCCATACCCGGACCTTATTGAGGTAGAGGAGAAAGGTCAACAGGGCCAGATAGGCCAGCACGTAGTAGCCCAGGGTGCGCCGATGATCAGCGCGGGGATCGGCCGCCCACTCCAGGAACATGGCCACCTCACTGGCGGTCTTGTTGACGGCATCCATATCCGATTCCGATGCGCTGGAACCGCCTAAGACGTCAGGCATCCTGATGCCGGGGAACAGACGATTGTCCACGGTTCCCTCCGCGGTTTCATAAAAACTGGTGAGCAGGGTGTAGACGTAGCTAGCGCCGCCCGCGCGGGCCTTGGCGATCAGCGACAGATCGGGGGGGACCAGCCCGAACATGGCCTCCCGCTCTTGCGCCGGGGTGAGGCTCAACAGGCGATCCTCCATGGCGCGTTCGCCACGCATGTCATCGATGCTGTCCTGGGGCAGACCGATGGCGAGCAGGTCCCGGTAGCGCAGGTATTTGAGATCATGGCAGTTCATGCACAGCCCCAGCGCCATGTTGGCGCCCCCGCGCAGAGTTGCCGGGCTGTGATCGGTGGCGATTTTCGTCAGAGCATGATCTTGCGCCGCCGCCCAGTTTGGTGCAACCGTGCCAAGCAACAGCAGGAGAGCCAGGTTTTGCAGCAATTGCTTCATGGTTGTTTTGCTTGATTCTGGCGCTCGCTCTCGCGAGCCATGTAGGCCTCCACTGCCTGGGGCAGGCCACGGGCGCGCAGCCACTGCTCCTCTTTTTTGGAGATGAATGGCAGCAGGGTGAACAGGGCAAAGTAGATGAATGTTGCCAGCTGTCCCACCAGGGTCAGGTGATCATCGGGCGGTTGGGCGCCGACATAGCTCAGCACCAGGATATCGATGGCGAAAAGATAGAACATTGTCCGGTAGATGGGGCGGTAGCGGGCCCCGCCGGGAATGCTGGAACGGTCCAGGTAGGGCAGGGTCGCGAAGACCAGTACCGACATGGCCATGGCGATGACGCCCCCCAGCATATCGGGGATGGAGCGCAGAATGGCATAAAAGGGCAAAAAGTACCATTCAGGCGCGATATGAGCCGGTGTTTGCAGGGGGTTGGCGGGAATATTGTTGTCTGCCTCGATGAACAGCTGGGGATTGAAAAAGACGAAGTAGCAGAAAATGATCAAAAAGAGCCCCAGACCATAGAGGTCTTTGAGGGTGAAATAGGGGTGAAAGGGGATGTTCTCCTGCTCGGGGAGATCGATGCCTGTGGGATTGCTGCTTTTTACATAGTGCAGGGCCACCAAATGCAGGAACACCAGCCCGAAGATGAGGAAAGGAAACAAGTAGTGGAGCACGAAAAACCGCGCCAGGGTGGCATCGCCAATGGAGAAATCCCCCCGCAGCCACACCACCACCTGGTCGCCGATGAACGGGGTGGCGCGGAACAGATTGGTGATCACCTGGGCGCCCCAATAGGACATTTGTCCCCAGGGCAGCAGGTAACCCATGAAGGCGGTGACCATGAGCATCAACAGTAGGAGTTGGCCGCTCCACCACATCAGTTCCCGCGGTTTGTGGTAGCAGGCGTAATACAGGGAGCGCGCCATATGGATGTAGATGATGGCGAAGAAGGCCGAGGCCCCAGTGGAATGCAGATAACGGATCAGCCAGCCGTAGTTGACCTCGCGCATGATGTGTTCCACGGAGTCGAAGGCCAGCCCGGCATCCGGTTTGTAGTGCATGGCCAGGAAAATGCCGCTGATGATCTGGAGCATCAGGACGAATCCGGCCAGAAAACCAAAATTCCACCAAGAACTCAGGTTGCGCGGCGTGGGGTAGCCGGTCAATTCCTTCTTGATGAACGCCGACAGCGGAAAGCGCCGGTCAATCCATTCAACCATCCTGCCCATGGTCTGCTCCTCTAACCTTCGGGGTATGTGCCAGCTCAGGCCTTCTTGATGAAGATCTTGCTCTCTGTAATGAATTCATAGGGCGGCAGGTCCAGGTTGCGCGGGGCCGGTCCTTTCAAGATGCGGCCGCTGTTGTCATAGACGCTGCCGTGGCAGGGGCAGACCCAGCCGTGGGCCTTGCGCGTCGGCACACAGCCCAGGTGGGTGCAGATCCCGACAACCACCAGCCACTCCGGTTTCAGCACTCGCTGTTCATCGGCTGCCGGGTCTTTGCTGCTGCCTGTGGAGGCTGACATGGTGCTGATTTGTTCCGCGGTGCGGTGGAGTATGAAGACGGGTTTCCCCTGCCACTCGATGGTGCGCACTTCGCCGGGGGCGATGCCGCTGATGTCCACCTCGGTGCTGGCCCTGGCGAGAATATTGCTGGAGGGGTTCATGCTGCTGATAAAGGGCCAGGAGGCCGCGGCAATGCCGGCGCCGGCTACCAGCTTGGTGGCCGTGCCGAGAAAATCACGCCGCTCCCGGTCAGGGTGATCGTTGTTTTTTTTGCCAGACATCGTGTTGTCCGTGAAGGCGTCAATATCCATAGCATCATTCTCATCTCGCGTATCGGCATCGTGAGCCGCTTCTGAAGTGTGATTCGAAGTTTCTCACAGCAGCCCCCGGGCGGCCAGGGAAACCGTCTCCCCGTCGCCGATGATGAGGTGATCCAGTACACGGATGTCCACCAGGGCCAGGGCGTCGCCCAGGCGGCGGGTGAGCGACAGGTCCGCCTGACTGGGCTCCGCCACGCCCGAGGGATGGTTGTGGGCCAGGATGACGGCGGCGGCATTGGCGGCCAGGGCCTCCTTGACCACTTCGCGAGGGTGGACGCTGGCGCCGTTGATGGTGCCGCGGAACAGTTCCTCGAAGGCCAGCACCCGGTGGCGGTTGTCCAGGAACAGGCAGCCGAATACCTCGTAGGGGCGGTCCCGCAACAGGGCGCTGAGATAGGTCTCGCTGTCCCTGGGGCTGGCCAGGGTGCTGCCCCGCTGCAGGGTCTCCCAGAGGTGGCGGCGGTTCATCTCCAGCACCGCCTGGAGCAGGGCGTACTTGGCCTGTCCCAGACCGGGGCAGCGGCAGAAGTGTGTCTGATCCGCCTCCAGCAGGGTGCGCAGGCTGCCGAATTCCTTGAGCAGGTCGCGTGCCAGGTCCACGGCGGTGCGGCCGCGGCTGCCGGTGCGCAGAAAGATGGCCAGCAGTTCGGCGTCGGAGAGGGCCGAAGGCCCCCGTGCCAGCAGTTTTTCCCGCGGCCGTTCCGCCGCGGGCCAGTCGGTGATGGGCATGAGAGACACTCCTTGTCTTGTCGATGGTGAAACAGTCCGGATTCCCGTCCCTGCCGGACATGTTATATTGCCTGCAATCCGCCCTTTTCGGGGCGAGTCCAAAGCATAACGTTCAATGCAGATACTGACAAACAAACGCATCCTGCTGGGGGTGACCGGCAGCATCGCCGCCTACAAGAGCGCCGAACTGGTGCGCCAGCTGCGCGCCGCCGGCGCTACGGTGCAGGTGGTGATGAGCCGCGGTGGCACGGAGTTCATCACGCCGCTGACGCTGCAGGCCCTGTCGGGGCGGCCGGTGTGCCTGCATCATCTGGATGCCGCCAGCGAGGCGGCCATGGGGCATATCGAGCTGGCGCGCTGGGCCGACGCCATCCTGGTGGCGCCCGCCAGCGCCGATTTCCTCGCCCGCCTGGCCCAGGGACGGGCCGACGACCTGCTGACCACGGTGTGCTTGGCCAGCGAGGCACCGCTCACGGTGGCGCCCGCCATGAACCGCCAGATGTGGGCGCAATCCGCCACCCGCGCCAATCTGGAGATCCTGCAGGGGCGCGGCGTGCAGGTGTTCGGTCCGGCCAGCGGCGAGCAGGCCTGCGGCGAGACCGGCGAGGGGCGCATGCTGGAGCCTGCGGAACTGGCGCAGCGGCTGGGTGGCTTGTTCGAGAGCGGCGTGTTGCAGGGACTGCGGGTGCTGATCAATGCCGGTCCCACACGCGAGCCCATCGATCCGGTGCGCTATCTCAGCAACCGCAGTTCCGGGAAGATGGGCTATGCCCTGGCGCGCGCCGCAGTGGAAGCCGGCGCGGCGGTGACCCTGGTCTCGGGGCCGGTGGCCCTCGCCCCGCCGTCGCGGCTGACCTTTATCGGCGTGGAGACGGCGGCCGAGATGCATGAGGCGGTGCTGGCGGCGTGCGGGCGGGCGCAGCTGTTTATCGCCGCCGCGGCGGTGGCCGATTACCGGCCGCGGGAGGCTGCACTGCAGAAGATCAAGAAATCCGCCGCCGCCCTCACCCTGGAGTTGGAGCGCACGCCGGACATCCTGGCGGAGGTGGCGGCGCGCCTAGGGGGGCCTTTCACGGTGGGCTTTGCGGCGGAGACCAGAGATATGGAACACTATGCCCGCGAAAAACTGGCGCGCAAGGCCCTGGACCTGGTGGTGGCCAACCAAGTGGGCGCCGCGCAGGGCGGTTTCGAGCGCGATGACAATGCCGTGGCGGTATACTGGCGCGGCGGTGGGCAGGCCTTCCCGCTGATGTCCAAGGACAAGCTGGCGCGGGCCCTCATTACATTGATTGCAGAGAGATATCATGCAAAAGATTCAGCTGAAGATTCTTGATCCGCGGCTGGGGCGGGAACTGCCCCTGCCCCACTATGCCACCGAGGGTTCCGCCGGCATGGACTTGCGGGCCTGCCTGGAGGCCCCCCTGGAACTGGCCCCCGGCGCCTCCACCCTGATACCCACCGGTCTGGCCATGCACATCAATGATCCCGGCCTGGCGGCGGTGCTCCTGCCGCGCTCGGGCCTGGGTCACAAGCACGGTATCGTGCTGGGTAACCTGGTGGGGCTCATCGATTCCGACTACCAGGGCCAGGTCTATGTCTCCTGCTGGAACCGCAGCGACCAGCCCTTCACCATCAAGGTGGGCGAGCGCATCGCCCAGATGGTGCTGGTGCCGGTGGTGCAGGTCGCCTTCGAGATCGTCGAGGAGTTCGCCGCCAGCGAGCGCGGTGCGGGTGGCTTCGGCCATACCGGCCGCCACTGAGCATGCCGCCGCCCATATCAAATTATGAGGAGAATCCAGTGAAGCCAGAGCAGCAAGCGCCGCAGTCCATCTTCAAGGCCTATGACATCCGCGGCATCGTGGGCGCGACCCTGACAGACGACATCGTGGCGGCCATCGGCCGCGCCATCGGCAGTGCCGCCGCCGCCCGCGGCCAGCAGGCGGTGGCGGTGGCCCGCGACGGCCGCCTCTCCGGGCCGTCCTTCGTGGCCGCCTTGAGCGAAGGGCTGCAGGCCGCCGGCCGCGAGGTGATCGATCTGGGCATGGTGCCCACGCCGCTGCTCTATTTCGGCGCCCAGGTCCTGCCCACCCGCTCCGGGGTGATGGTGACCGGCAGTCACAACCCTCCCGACTACAACGGTTTCAAGATCGTGCTGGATGGCGAGACCCTCTCGGGCGCCGCCATCCAGGACCTGCGGCGGCGCATCCTGGAGCAGGATTTCAGCGCGGGGGCCGGCGGCCGCTCCACGGTGGACATCCTGCCACGCTATCTGGAGCGGGTCACCGGCGACGTGGGTCTTGCCCGCCCCCTGAAGGTGGTGGTGGACTGCGGCAACGGCGTGGCTGGTGTGGCGGCGCCGCAGTTGCTGCGGGCCTTGGGCTGCGAGGTGAGCGAGCTGTTCTGTGAGGTAGACGGGCATTTTCCCAACCACCACCCCGACCCCAGCCAGTTGGAGAATCTGGGCGATCTCATCAGTGCGGTGCGTGCGCAGGGTGCCGACCTGGGGCTGGCCTTCGACGGCGACGGCGACCGCCTGGGGGTGGTGGATGCCGCCGGCAACATCATCTGGCCCGACCGCCAGATGATGCTCTATGCCGCCGACATTCTTGCCCGCCACCCCGGCGCGGAGATCATCTATGACGTGAAATGCTCGCGCCATCTGGGCAGGGTGATCGCGGAGCAGGGCGGCAAGCCTTTGATGTGGAAGACCGGCCATTCCCTCATCAAGGCCAAGATGAAGGAGAGCGGCGCCCTGCTGGCGGGAGAGATGAGCGGTCATATCTTCTTCAAGGAACGCTGGTATGGTTTCGACGATGCCCTCTACACGGCGGCGCGCCTGCTGGAGATCCTCAGCAAGGAGGAGCGCGACACCACGGCGCTGTTCGCCGAGTTGCCCGACGCCGTGTGCACCCCGGAGTTGCGGGTGGAGATGGCGGAGGGCGAGCATTTCCGCTTCATGGAGCGCTTCGCGGCCGAGGCGCGCTTCCCCGGCGCCGAGGTCTCCACCATCGACGGCATCCGCGCCGACTTCCCTGACGGCTGGGGGCTGATCCGCCCCTCCAATACCACCCCCAGCCTGATCATCCGCTTCGAGGCGGATAATGAGGCGGCCCTGGCGCGCATCCAGCAGCATTTCCGCGAGGCCATCGCGGCGCTGGAACCCGGTCTGGTTTTGCCTTTCTGATAATTCAAGCGTTGGGGCGTTGGTGTGGATAGGCGCTCTGATCATCCTGGGGGTTGGTGGGCGGTGCCCACCCTAAGAAATGCCGAGGACTTCGCGCTTGGCGGAGTTGCCCTGGATATCAGCGCCCACGATAATCCCTCACCCCTCACCCCTCACCCCTCACCCCATCCCAGGTTGCAATCCGCCCGGCACATCCTTAGTCTTGAACTGAAGAACAACTGATCCCGCACACCATCATGACGCTTTCCCGTTCCTCCGCCATGAACATCGCCCGGGTGCTCACCGAGGCGCTGCCCTACATCCGGCGCTTCGCCGGCAAGACCATCGTTATCAAGTATGGCGGCAACGCCATGGTGGACGAGGCCCTGAAGACCGGCTTCGCCCGCGACGTGGTACTGATGAAGCTGGTGGGGATGAATCCGGTGGTGGTGCACGGTGGCGGTCCCCAGATCAACCAGCTGCTGGAGCGCATCGGCAAGGAGTCGCGTTTCGTGGATGGCCTGCGGGTCACCGACCGCGAGACCATGGACATCGTGGAAATGGTGCTGGGGGGGCTGGTGAACAAGGAGATCGTCAGCCTCATCAATCATCATGGCGGCGCCGCGGTGGGCCTGTCGGGCAAGGACGGCTCCATGATCCGCGCCCGGAAACTGCTCTACACCCGCAATGCGCCGGAGATGAACGCCCCGGAGATCATCGACATCGGCCATGTGGGGGAGGTCGTGGCGGTGGACAGCAGCGTGGTGGACGTGTTGGTGCAGGGTGACCTGATCCCGGTGATCGCCCCCATCGGGGTGGGGGCGGACGGCCAGTCCTACAACATCAATGCCGACACGGTGGCGGCCGCCATCGCGACGGTACTGGAGGCCGAGAAGCTGATCCTGCTGACCAACACCCCGGGGGTGCTGGACAAGAACGAGCAGCTGGTGACCGGCATCGATGCCGACGATATCGACCGTCTCATCGAGGAAGGCGCCATCTATGGCGGCATGCTGCCCAAGGTACGTTGCGCCTTGGACGCCATCGAGGCGGGGGTGGGTTCGGCCCACATCATCGACGGCCGCGTGGAGCACGCGGTGCTACTGGAGATCTTCACCGATCAGGGGGTGGGCACCCTGATCCGGCGCTGAGCGGCGCCCTCGCGGCCGTCCTGTCCTGAACCGACGTGCAAGACTGGCTCGATCAACTGCTGCTGTTTCTCATTTCCCTGCTGGCCAATGTGTTTTCCGCCTTCTCAGGCGGCGGCGCCGGCCTCATCCAGCTTCCCGCCCTGATTCTGCTGGGCCTGCCTTTCGGCCTTGCCCTGGCCACCCACAAGGTGGCCTCGGTGGCACTGGGGGTGGGCGCCACCCTGCGTTATCTCAAATCCGACATCGTGGAGCGGCGCTTCGCCCTGTTCATGCTCGCCTGGGGCCTGCCCGGCGTGGTGCTGGGGGCGAGCCTGATCCTGCGGGTGCCGGGGCGCGCGGCGGAGGTGGCCTTGGGCCTGCTGACCATGGCCCTGGGGCTGTATTCCTGGCGCCGCGGCACCTTGGGCCAGGAACATCGGCCCCTGCACCGCGACCGCCGCGGCTATCTTCTCGGTGGTTTGGTGCTGTTCGCCATCGGCGTACTCAACGGCTCCCTGACCTCGGGCACCGGCCTGTTCGTCACCCTGTGGCTGGTGGGCTGGTTCGGCCTAGACTACAAGCGCGCGGTGGCCTATACCCTGATCCTGGTGGGACTGTTCTGGAATGCCAGCGGTGCCCTCACGCTGGGCCTGCAGGGCGGCATCCAGTGGGGCTGGCTGCCGGCGTTGCTGCTGGGCTCGCTGCTGGGGGGCTTCCTGGGCGCCCACCTGGCCATCGCCAAGGGCAGCCGCGTCATCAAGCGCGCCTTTGAACTGGTGACGATATTGGTGGGTGTGAAGCTGATTCTGGGATAGGTGGGTAGGGTGATGAGTAATGCGTGATGAGTAATGGGTAAGAGGTGATGAGTGATGGGTAGTGAGTGATGCGTTGGGTGTACTCTGCCCCATCCCACACCCATCACTCATCACTCATCACCCATCACTCATTACCTGCCCCACACTGCCATAGCGCGCCTGGTAGGCGCGCACCTGCTCCAGTTGAGGCGCCAGGTCCGGCTTCTCTTCCAGGTAACGGATCAGGGTCTCCAGGGTGGCGATGCTGACCACCGGCACCTGGAAGGTTTCCTCGATTTCCTGGATGGCGGATTTCTCGCCAGTGCCCCTTTCCTGGCGATCCAGGGAGATGACCACACCGGCCAGTTGCGCCCCGGCGCCCTGGATGATGGCGCTGGATTCCCGCACCGAGGTGCCGGCGGAGATGACGTCGTCGATGACCAGTACCCGCCCCTGCAGGGGGGCGCCGACGATGACGCCGCCTTCGCCGTGTTGCTTCGCCTCCTTGCGGTTGAAGGCGTAGGGCACGCTGCGGCCATGGTGTTCGTAGAGGGCGATGGCGGCGGCCACTGCCAGGGGGATGCCCTTGTAGGCCGGTCCGAACAGCATGTCGAACTGGATCTTGGCATCGATGATGGCGGCGGCGTAATAGCGGCCCAGCTTGGCGATGGCCTCGCCATCGTTGAAGCGCCCGCTGTTGAAGAAGTAGGGGCTGAGGCGCCCCGATTTCAGGGTGAATTCACCGAAGCGCAATACCCCGCAGGCAATGGCGAAATCGAGAAAATCGCGTTGATAGTCTTGCATGGAAATAGTCCCGCCTGTCCCGGCAAAGCTGCGATTGTACCGGCTGGCGGGGTTCAGGGAAACCGGCGCGCTCCTCTCCGGCGGCAGGAGAGGAGCGCATTGCCAGGCAGTGCGGCCTAACCCGGTTCCCGCAGGCAGGCCTGTTCCTCCGCCGTCAGGCTCACGGGGGTGTTGCGAAAGGGGTTGAGGGGCACGCCGCCCTCGCCGGGCGTTGCCGGGGCGCTTTCCGCGGCGCCCTGCTGCTCGATATAGAGGCCAATCTCGCCGTTGATCTCCAGGGCATGGGTGAGAAAACAACTCAGGCGGGGAAAGGCCTTGCGCAGGCAGTCGCCGCCGGGGGGCGGCGTGGGGGCGAGGATGATCAGGCGCATATCATCGATACGGAAAACGCTGCCGTGACGGCCGTCGTTCTGGAAGATGCCGGGATAGAGGCGGTACAGCCAGCCCCTGTTGCCGGCCAGTCCCTCCAGCACACCCAGGGCGCTGAGCAGCGCACGGCCGCCATCCCGGTTGTCGCAGCACAACAGCACTGGTTTGTCCTCGGCGTCCAGGGCCAGCAAATGGTGGCCCTCGTAGGGCAGTTTGTTGCTGATCAGGGTGTGGGGGGTGCCGATAATGTGTTCCAGGGATTCCTGGATCAATTCCAGCAGGAGTTGGTTGGACGACAGGGGTATTTGGCGGATATGCATATGAGTGGCCATATTCAGGTTCTCCCGATGTCAGTGGTGATGGCGGCGGATGAGGCATGGTGCTCATGCCAGTCTGTGGCGATGAGGGCGGCGAGGTGCTGGATCTGCTGATGCCAAGCGCCAGGATCCGGCTCGAGGGGGGGCAGGTAGGCATAGCTGAGCAGAGGCCTTCCCAGGAAGCGCTGCACGGCGTTTGCCAGCTGATAAAAGCACTGCTCCGCCTGCTCCCTCCCGCAACAGCCGGTGAAGGTGATGCCCGGCAGCGCCGCGTGGTGGCTGGTAAGCTGCTTGCAAAACAGATAGGCCCGTTCCAGTTCGCTGGTGCGGGTACCCACCATGAGCAACAGCCGGCCGTCGCTGTCCATAGCGGGCTGGTCGGCGGGTTCCCGGGCCAGCAGGGTGAGCCTTGCGGCCCGCTCCGTTCCGGTGTCGTCCATCTTGAAGGTGGCGCAGACCCCGTCTCCCGCTGCCGGCAGCTGCACCGCAGGGACCCCCAGCCGGCACAGCGCCTGGGCCAGCGCAGGGCGCAGCAGTGCGGTGCAGTGTGTGGTGCCCAACAGGGTCAGGCGGAAGGGCGCCGGCGTCTCCATCTCCTCGCTGAGGAAATGATGGCTGATGCGCGCCAGGCGTTCCTGCCCTTTGCGCTGCTTGTCCTGCTCAGACAGGGCTGGTCTCCTGCGCTTCTTCCACCCGCAGGATGGAGTTGATCTCGCCGTAGAGATTGGCGATCTGGCGCGGATTGCCTGGGTCTTCCTGCCAGCGTCCGTCCACCACCAGGCGGTATTGATAGACGCCGGGACGGACGTGAAGGATCTTGCTGATGGCGCCGTCTGCACGGCGGGTTTGCACATCGCGGTCGGGCACCCAGTCGTTGAAGTCTCCGGCGATCCTGATGTCGGCGCCGTTGTCGGGGAAGGTGAAGACGATCCTGCACGCCGCCTGGGCGCCGTCCGCCTCCTGGAGCAGAGGCTTGTTCAGTTCCCGCGTGAGGCGATGTTCGAGCCGACTCAGTTCTGCGGAGAAATCGGGTTTGGCCGCTGTGTCCAACAGGGCTTCGGCCAGTTGCCGGTAATCGTCGGCGGCCGGTGAACGGGGCTGGTGTTCGATGATGGGCAGGCCGCGCCACGCCGCCTCTTTGAGGCGGATAGTGTAGTGGATGCTGACGGGCAGCAGTTCCTGGGGATAACGTTGACGGATTTCCTCCAAGACGTCTCTGGTAAAGCGGGTCCGGTAGTCCACCAGTGTGGGCAGGATCATGAGGGGGATGGCCAGCTGATATTTTTCCGCCAGCAACTGAATGGTTTCCTGCAGCTGTTGGATGCCGTCCAGGGAGAAGCGGCTCATCTCCATGGGGGTCAGGACCCGGTCGGCGGCGCGCAGGGCATTGAAGGACAGCAGCCCCAGATTGGGTGGGCTGTCGATGATGATGAAGTCGTAGTGCAACGCCACCGTCGCCAGCTGCCTGCTCAGCTGGCGTTCGCGCTGCGGCAGATCGGCCAGCAGATGTTCCACGGCGGCCAGGGAGATGGTGGCGGGCACCAGGTCGACGCCGCGGGTGACCTGCTCGAGGATGACGTCTTGCAACTCGGCATCCTGGACGAAGACCTCGTAGAGGCCTGGGCTGTCGGTGGTCTGCTGTCCCAGGCCGAGAGAGGCGTGCCCCTGGGGGTCCATGTCGATGAGCAGCACCCGCTGCCCTTTCTTGCCCAGGCAGGCGGCGAGATTGATCGCCGTGGTGGTCTTGCCGCAGCCGCCTTTCTGGTTCGCAATAGTGATCGTGCTCGTCATGCCTGTGCTCCTCCTCAGTGCAGGGTCCGCAGACCCCGGGTGCTCGGCTTCAGGCGCAGCAAGGGCTGCGCCCGTCATGGCTCACTTTGCGTTATTTCTATATGGCTGCGCCGCGCGCAGTTGCGGAAACAGTTCGCCTTGCCGCTGTGGCAGGGCGAACTGTTTGCGGTCGTGAAACTGTTGGATTTCCCGCTCCATGCGGGCGACGGGAAACACCCACTGCTGGCCGCTGAGCGCCTCGAAGGTGCTGCCCTCGTGGAGTATCAGGATCACGTCGCCGGTGGCCACCAGGGAGATTTCCGCCAGGGGCCGGCGCAGAGTGGGCAGGAAACGCAGCAGGGCATCCATGCTCTTGCGGATTTTCTGCAGGGAGACGCCTGCATCCAGCAACTGGCGCGCGCTCTTGAGGGCGATGAGATCGCTGAAGGTGTAGCGGGAATGGCCGCCGGGGGTGCGATGGGAAGGGACTAGCAGACCGCTCTTGCGCCAGTAGGCAAGTTGTCTCAGGCTGACGCCACTGATGCGCGCCGCCTGGCGGCTGCTGTAGACCGCTGCCTTCAAGAGTAATGCACTCCTTTAGGGCGTAATAGGGCACTATTCTGCTGGGAAAATGTCAAATGTCAAGAAAAATCTGACAAAAAAATGGAGGATTGTCGGTTTTGAGCAGGGTCCGGGGTTTGGTATAGGGTCGTGGTCTGTCAGCAAGATCTTGATATGGTGAGGTGTGAGGTGTGAGGCGTAAGGTGTAAGATAAAACCTGTCCTCTCCTCACCCCTCACTCCTCACGCCTCACTTTTTCTGCTACCTTGACGGCTTTTTGGGAGTTGGCATGAGAATCATCACCCTCAATGTGAACGGCGTCCGTGCCGGCGCCAGGAAGGGCCTGTTCGACTGGCTGGAGGCGCAGTCGGCCGATGTGGTCTGTCTGCAGGAGACCAAGGCCCAGGTGCATCAGCTGTCCGACGAGGTGTTCTGGCCGGCCGGTTATCATTGCTATTACCACGATGCGCAAAAGCCGGGCTACAGCGGGGTGGCCATCTACAGCCGGCACGAGCCCGACCAGGTGACGGAAGGCCTGGGCTGGCCGGACATGGATGCCGAGGGGCGTTTCATACAGGCCGATTACGGACGTCTCAGTGTCATCTCCCTCTACCTGCCCTCCGGTTCCAGCAGCGAAGCGCGCCAGGCCGTGAAGTTCGACTTCATGGAGCGTTTCACGCCCCTGCTGCAGCAGTTGCAGCGCCGGCACCGAGAGTATGTCATCTGCGGCGACTGGAACATCGTCCACAAAGAGATCGACATCAAGAACTTCAAGGCCAATCAGAAGAATTCCGGCTGTCTGCCGGAGGAGCGGGCCTGGCTGGACCAGCTGTTCGGCCCCCTGGGGTTCGTGGACGCCTTCCGGGTGGCGAACCAGGAGGCGCATCAGTACACCTGGTGGTCCAACCGCGGTCAGGCCTGGGCCAAGAACGTGGGTTGGCGTATCGACTATCAAGTCGTCACCCCCGGCCTGAGGGACGCGGTGCGCGCTGCGGCCATCTACAAGGAACAGCGCTTTTCGGATCATGCGCCGCTGACCATCGACTATGACTATGAGTGGTGACTGGCGGGCAGCCCCTCTGTACCCCCGGGGGCAGGCCGTGGACATTGGATAAGGCGAGGTGGGGGGCATTATCCCGGTTCTGTCACGAATCTGTAATAATTAGCGGCTATGGTGCCTGGAGATCGGAGCGCAGAATAGTTTTGTCATGACCCTACATTTGCTGCTGGTGGAAGACGAGGCCCCCTTGCGGGAGATGCTGAGGTTTGCCCTGGCCGATGAGGATTACGAGATCAGCGAGGCCGCAGATGCCAGCGAGGGCCTCGCCCGGTTGCGCGAGAGGCGCCCTGACCTGATCCTGTTGGACTGGATGCTGCCGGGCATGAGCGGCATCGAGTTCCTGCGCCGCCTGCGCCGCGAGGCGGCTTTCCAGGATATCCCGGTGATCATGCTCACGGCGCGCGGCGAAGAAGACGACCGGGTGCGTGGGCTCCAGGAAGGCGCTGACGACTATCTGAGCAAGCCATTCTCCACCCGCGAACTGAAGGCGCGCATCCAGGCGGTGTTGCGGCGCACGGTGTCGGCGCGCCCGGCCGGCCCCCTGGTGGTGGAGGGTTTGTCCCTGGACCCCGTGGGCCATAAGGTGACTGTGGATGGTGTCCCTCTGGATCTGGGGCCCACGGAGTTTCGCCTGTTGCATTTTTTCATGCGTCACCCGGATCGGGTCTACAGCAGGGAGCAGCTGCTGAACAATGTGTGGGGCCAGAATGTGTATGTTGAAGAGCGCACCGTGGATGTTCACATCCGCCGCCTGCGCAAGATCCTCGCCGCCCATGGTTATGACCGCTGTATCCAGACAGTGAGGACCGTGGGTTACCGTTTCTCCACCCAGGTGCCGCGTTGAGCCGTTTCTGGCTGTACGAGATCCGCCTTGGCCTGCTCATCCTCGGCATCAGCCTGCTGGCGGGCTGGGCGACGGGATACAGCACGCTTTTTCTGATCCTCGGTGCCAGCGCCTATTTCGGCTGGCAGTTCCTGCGCCTGAACACCTTTGTGCGCTGGTTGCAACGCGGCAGGCTCTCGAAACCACCCTCCCTGCCTGGTGTCTGGGGGGAGTTGTGCTATCTGGTCTACCGGTTCCATGAGCGGGGGCGCAAGAAACAGCGTCGCCTGCGGGAGTTGCTGCAGCGCTACCAAGCGACCGCTGCCGCCTTGCCCGATGCCGCCCTGGTGCTGGGCCGGGATCACACCATCCAGTGGCTGAACGAGGCGGCCTGCCAGTTGCTGGCGCTCAGCCCCGGCCGCGACATCGGGCAGCGCATCGACAATCTGCTGCGTCATCCCGCTTTCGTGGCCTATCTCCATGGCAGTGATTTCAGCGAGCCCCTGGTGCTGTCCTCCCTGGTCAGGGAGGACAGCGTACTGCAGCTGCATATCGTGCCCTATGGCCAGGATCAGCGTCTGTTGGTGGCTCGCGACATTACCCGCATGCACCGCCTGGAAGAGATGCGGCGCGACTTTGTCGCCAATGTCTCCCATGAGTTGCGCACCCCTCTCAGCGTGATCCTGGGCTATCTGGAGTCCCTGGCAACGGACGACAAACTCGATGTGCGCTTGCGCAGCGCCATCGAGGCCATGGGGCAGCAGGCCGGGCGGATGTCGAGTCTCATCGACGATCTGTTGACGATCTCCCGTCTGGAGACTGAGGCCCGGGATCATGAAGGGCCGGTGAATGTCCCGCTGCTGATCAAGTCACTCGGCGAGGAGATGAAGCCGCTCTGCGAGCGTAAAAGACAAGCCCTGGTCCTGGAAGTGGAACCCGATCTATGGCTCAAGGGCAATGAGCAATACCTGTACAGCGCCTTCCTCAACCTGGTCAGCAATGCCGTGCGCTACACCCCGGAAAAGGGGACCATTACCGTGCGTTGGCGTCGTGCGGACGGCGGCGCCTGTTTCGAGGTGCAGGACAATGGCATCGGCATTCCCGCTGCCGCCCTGCCGCGCCTGACCGAGCGTTTTTTCCGCGTCGATGCGGGCCGCTCCCGCGAGATGGGGGGGACGGGACTGGGGCTGGCCATCGTCAAGCATGTGCTCAAGCATCACGATGCGCAACTGGAGGTGGAGAGCACCCTGGGCAAAGGCAGTCTGTTCCGTTGCCGTTTTCCTGCTGGCCGCTTGTCCTCGCGCGCCGAGGGCATTCCGCGCTTGTCATAAAAGTTTCATATTTTCTTCATCTTGGTGACATATCGGCAAATCACACTGTGCGCAGTATCGCTATGCATGCCAAGCATGATCGTGGTCAATCAAGCAATCAAACATTAAATAACGGAGAATGTTCATGTCGATGAAGAAAACCCTTTGGCTGGCGGGCCTGACCCTGGGCCTTACGGTTGCCATCCCCGCAGGCGCCGTGACCAAGCTGGACCCCAAGCTGCCGCAGTACAAGGTGGCCAGCGGTGTTTCCGGTAATTTGTCCAGTGTCGGTTCCGACACCCTGGCCAACCTCATGGCCATGTGGGCGGACAAGTTCAAGTCCCTCTATCCCAATGTCAAGGTGCAGATCCAGGCGGCGGGTTCGTCCACCGCTCCACCGGCGCTCACCGAGGGCACCTCCAACCTGGGCCCCATGAGCCGCAAGATGAAGAGCAAGGAGTTAGAGGCCTTCGAGCGCAAGTATGGCTACAAGCCCACTCGCATCCGCGTGGCCATCGATGCCCTGGCGGTCTATGTCCACAAGGACAATCCCATCGCGGGCCTGACCATTCCCCAGGTCGATGCCATCTTCTCCAACACCCGCAAGTGCGGCTACCCCAAGGACATCACCACCTGGGGCGACCTGGGCCTGACGGGGCCTTGGGCGCGCCGCTCCATCCAGCTCTATGGGCGTAATTCCGTCTCTGGCACCTATGGCTATTTCAAGAAGAAGGCCCTGTGCAAGGGAGACTACAGGAACACCGTCAACGAGCAGCCGGGTTCTGCCTCGGTGGTGCAGTCGGTGAGCGCCTCCCTCAACGCCATCGGTTATTCCGGCATCGGCTACAAGACCTCCAGCGTCAAGGCCGTGCCTTTGGCCAAGAAGGCGGGCAAGCCCTTCATCCCGGCGACTCCGGACAACGCCATCTCCGGCAAGTACCCGCTGGCGCGTTTCCTCTACATCTATGTCAACAAACATCCCAACAAGCCGCTGCCGCCCCTGGAGCGCGAATTCCTGCGCATGGTGCTGTCCAAGTCCGGTCAGGAAGTGGTCGTCAAGGATGGCTACATCCCTCTGCCGGCCAAGGTGGTGGAGAAGGAGTTGCGCAAGTTGTTCTGAATCCTTAGGCAGAAAAATCATAGCAAGAATTTCATTTCAATATCCAATATTCAGGAGAGATAACGCATGACCAAGAAATCCATTGCATTGGCGGTTGCCGCCGCCCTGGGGGGACTGAGCTTCGCTGGTGCGAGCCATGCCGGTGGTGTGACCTACAAGGATGGCGACAAGTACATGAAGCTGGGTGGCCGCATTCAACTCCAGTATCACTACCAGGACCCGGACAGCGGGAGCAGTACCGACGAATTGTTCTTCCGCCGCCTGCGCCCTTATATCGAGGGCAGCCTGTACCCCGACTGGAAGGGCAAGTTCCAGTGGGACATGGGAGAGGGTTACGCTCTCAACGAGATCAGCATCAAGGATGCCTACATGGAGTACAAGGGGTTTCACAACCTCAAGGTGCGCCTGGGCAACGCCTATGCCCCCTTCTCCCGCGAGGCGCTGACCTCCTCCAAGTATCAGCAGTTGGTGGAGCGCACCTTCGTCGGCGACCACAACTATGGCACACCCGATCGCAACCTGGGACTGCACCTGTTGGGTCACAACGATGCCAAGACAGTGACCTGGGGGGCCTCTTTCTCCGAAGCCGATATCGACCCCGATACCAAGAAGCTGGACTTCGACACGCCGGCGAACAAGGACTCTGATTTCAATGAGGGCTGGATGGTCAGCGGCCGCGTGGACTTCCACCCCTTCGGTGTTCTGAAGATGTCCCAGGGTGACTTCAAGCGTGAGCAGAAGGCCACCATCGGCATCGGCGCCTATACCTGGAGCAATGACGATGACAACAACGTCTCGCCCACCAAGGACGTGGATTCCGTGAAAGGCTACGAAGTGAGTGGCGCCTATCGCAACAGCGGTGTGTCGGTGGACGCGGAGTACAACCGATTCGATGCCGAACTCAAGGATGGCACGGTCACCAGCGGCATCTATAAAAGGGGCGAGACCACTCTCACCAATTGGGCGGTGGAAGGCGGTTACATGATCATGCCCGCGAAGCTGGAGTTGGTGGCGGGTTATCAGAGCCAGGACGCCGACAACTACGCCGAGACCTGGGACCGTTACTCCTTCGGCGTCAACTGGTTCGTGCACAAGCACGACGTGAAGTACCAGCTGACCTATCGCCAGAACAAGAACAAGGATGGCGTGGACGGCAGCGACGAGACCGAGATCTTCGCCCAGGCGCAGTACGTCTTCTGACGATCTCTCCTTCCCCCTTGGGGATACGCGTTGAACGGGGCTTCGGCCCCGTTTTTTTATTCCCGCGCCCGCTATTTGGCATCGCGTCTCCCCCCTTGCTATCATCAGGCCGCCTCGTGGTTGAGGGAGAAAATCAATACTAATTATATGGGAGAGTGAAAGAATGACTAAGAAAAGCATCGCCATGATGGTCGCCGCCGCCCTGGGAGGCCTGAGTTTCGCCAGCGCGAGCCAGGCCGGTGGGGTGACCTATAAGGATGGCGACAAGTACATGAAACTGGGTGGCCGCATTCAGGTCCAGTACCACTACCAGGATCCGGACAGCGGCAGCAGCACCGACGAACTGTTCTTCCGCCGCTTGCGGCCTTTCATCGAGGGCAGCCTGCACCCCCACTGGAAGGGCAAGTTCCAGTTCGATCTGGGCAGTGCCTCCGGTAGCAACGAGTTGTCCGTCAAGGATGCCTATATCCAGTACACCGGCTACGACAAGTTCACCGTCACCCTCGGCAACAAGGGCTTTCCTTTCTCCCGGGAGTACGTGACCTCATCCAAGTTCCAGCAATTCGTGGAGCGCACCTTCGTCGGCGACCACAATTACGGCACGCCGGAGTGGAATCTCGGCCTGCATCTCAATGGCAAGCAGGAGAAGCTTACTTGGGGTGTCTCCCTGGTGGAGGCCGACATCGACCCCGACAACAGTAAGCTGGATTTCGATACCCCGGTGAACAAGGATGCCGATTTCAACCAGGGTTGGATGATTGGCGGCCGCGTGGACTATCACCCCTTCGGCATCCTCAAGTTTTCCCAGGGCGACTTCGAGCGCTCGCAGAAGCTCGCGGTGGGTGTGGCCGCCTATACTTGGAGCAACGACGACGATGTGCAGAACAATACCTCTGGTCCACCCCCAGTCAATACCGATGTGGATAACGTGACTGCCTTCGAATTCAGTGGCGCCTACCGCAACACCGGCATCTCCATCGATGCGGAATACAACCGCATCGATGCCGAGCTCAAGGATGGCAACGTAACCGGCGGACTCTACAAGAAGGGGGATACCACCCTGGATCAGTGGATGGTGAAGGGCGGCTACATGGTCATTCCCAGCAGGCTGGAGTTGGTGGCGGGTTATCAGAGCCAGGACGCCGACAACTATGCCGAGACCTGGGACCGTTACTCCTTCGGCGTCAACTGGTTCGTGCACAAGCACGACGTGAAGTACCAGCTGACCTATCGCCAGAACAAGAACAAGGATGGCGTGGACGGCAGCGACGAGACCGAGATCTTCGCCCAGGCGCAGTACGTCTTCTGACGATCTCTCCTTCCCCCTTGGGGATACACGTTGACGGGGCTTCGGCCCCGTTTTTTTCGTGCTTTTTCCCAGCCGTTGTCACAATATTGTAATAAACCGGCCGTATGCTACGCCCATGTCTGCAAGAGCCTCATCAACAGGCGCCTCTCCCGGTGGCGCCCGCCTGCGCTGGCGCCTGATCAAGGATGCCGCTGCGCGGCTCGGGGTGGGGCTGGGCGGTATTGGCGTAATCATCGCCATCGCGTTGATATTCTTCTATCTTCTGACCATGGTGATGCCCCTGTTCAAGGCGCCGGAGATGGCCCGGGTCGCCGCCTATCCCCTGCCCGGCATCTCCCGGAGCGATCCCACGGTGCATCTGCTCATGGATGAACAGCTGGAGATCGCCGCCCGTTATACGGCCTCAGGCCGTGTCGTGTTCTTTCATCCCGGCGATGGCAAGATATTGTCCGAGCAGCGCCTGGTGCCCCCTGAATACGGGACGCCGGTATCCTTTGCCGCCAGCGACGAGGAAGGGCGGCTGGTGGCCTACGGACTGCCCGATGGCCGCGCCATGCTGTTCAAACTGGTATTCGATGTCAGCTACCCCAATGACGTGCGCCAGATCACGCCGCGCATCGAGCAGCCCCTGGGGGAGGCGCCGCTGGATGTGGACCCTGGCGGACGGCCGTTGCTGAAGCTCGCCGTGCAGGGCGACGAGGAGGCCACCACCGTGGCCGCCCTGGTGCCCGGCGGCGAACTGGTGCTTTCCACCTTCACGGTGGAGGAGTCCCTCATGGGCGACGAGGTGGAGGTGGAGGCGGAGCAGGCGTCCCTGCCCTTGGCCGATATCCAGCCGGATTACCTCTTGTTGGACAAGATGCAGCGCATTCTCTATGTGGCCTCGCGCGAGGGCAGCCTGGCGGTGGTGGAGCGGAACGGCGACGGTGAGTTGAGTGTCCTGCAGCGCCTGCGCTTGCTGGAGGATGGCGTCGACCTCAGCGCCCTGGAGTTCCTCACCGGAGACATCTCCCTCTTGGTGGGCGATTCCCGCGGCCGCATCACCCAGTGGTTCCCGGTGCGCGACGAGGGCAACCGCACCGTGTTGACCCGCATCCGCAGCTTTTCCCTGGGTGCGCCGGTGCGCGCCATTGCCACCGAGTTGCGCCGCAAGGAGTTTCTGGCCGCGGCGGCCGATGGCCGCGTCGGCCTCTATCACACCACCGCCCAGCGCACCTTGCTGGAGACACCCATCGCCGAGGGGCAGCCCATCGGGCAGGCGGCCATGGCGCCCCGCGCCAATGCCATGCTGGTGGAGGATGGCGCGGGGCGCCTGCATTTCTGGCACATCGACAACGAACATCCTGAGATCTCCTGGTCTTCCCTGTGGGGCAAGGTGTGGTACGAGAGTTATCCCGAGCCGGCCTATATCTGGCAGTCGTCCTCGGCGAGCAACGACTTCGAGCCGAAGATCAGCCTCACGCCGCTCACCTTCGGCACCATCAAAGCGGCCTTCTATGCCATGTTGTTCGCCATCCCCCTGGGCATCATGGGGGCGATCTACACGGCCTATTTCATGGCGCCGCGCATGCGCCAGCTGGTCAAACCCAGCATCGAGATCATGGAGGCGCTGCCCACGGTGATCCTGGGTTTTCTCGCCGGTCTGTGGCTGGCGCCGCTTCTGGAGAGCAACCTGGTGGGGGTGTTCGCCGTGATTCTGCTGCTGCCGCCGGGGGTGCTGGTGTTCGCCTGGTTCTGGCAGCATCTGCCCGCTGGCCTGCGCCAGCGTATTCCCGAGGGCTGGGATGCCGCGCTGCTGGCGCCGGTGATCCTGCTCATCGCCGCACTGGCGTGGCTCTCCGGCCCGCCCATCGAGCACTGGCTGTTCGGTGGCAATCTGCCGGGCTGGCTGAATCATGAACTGGGCATCGATTTCGACCAGCGCAACTCCCTGGTGGTGGGCCTGGCCATGGGCTTCGCGGTGATCCCCACCATCTTTTCCCTGGCGGAGGATGCCATTTTCAGTGTGCCGCGTCACCTGCGCAACGGTTCTCTGGCACTGGGGGCAACCCAGTGGCAGACCCTGGTGCGGGTGGTGTTGCTCACTGCCAGTCCCGGCATCTTCGCCGCCGTCATGATCGGTTTCGGGCGCGCCGTGGGTGAGACCATGATCGTGCTCATGGCCACCGGCAACACACCAGTGATGGATTTCAGCATCTTCCAGGGCATGCGCACCCTGTCGGCCAACATTGCGGTGGAAATGCCGGAGTCGGAAGTGGGCAGCACCCACTACCGGGTGCTGTTCCTGGCGGCGCTGGTGTTGTTCCTGTTCACCTTTTTGTTCAACACCGTGGGTGAGATCGTGCGCCAGCGCCTGCGCCGCAAGTACAGCAGCCTATGAAGATCGGAATGAAACAATGGTTCGCCAGCGGCACCCCCTGGGTGTGGCTCAATGCCGCGGCGGTGACCGCCAGCATCATCATGGTGGCAGGCCTGCTGCTGCTCATCGCGGTGCGCGGCATGGGGCATTTCTGGCCCAAGGATGTGGTGGAGTTCACCCTCCAGCAAGGTGATGGCGCGCGCCAGGTGGTGCTGGGCGAGATCCACGACAGCGAGGAGGTGACGGTGGAGCGCCTGCGGGCCGCGGGCTATGAGGTGGGCGACGGCCGCGAATGGCTGACCCGCTACTTGGTGAAGACCGGCAACCGCGACCTCACCGGCATGGATTTCCGCTGGCTGCTGGACAGCCAGATCCGCGCCCGCCGCGAGCCCGCCGACGTGGTGACCATGGAGCGCCGCGAATGGGGCAATTTCTATGGCTATCTCAAGGCGCTGCAGCGCGACGGTACGACCCTGGCCGAAGGGGGCGCCGCCTGGCCGCTCTTGCAGCAGCACCTCGCTCAGGCCCTGGCGCTCTATGGGCGCATTCAGGGTATCGAGAAGCATGATATCGGCGCCATCAATGCCGAGGTGGAGCGCCTGCGCCTGCACCAGCGGCGCCTGGAACTGGACGGTGAACTCACACCCCAACGGCAACAGGAACTGGCGGCGCAGCGGGCGGCCCTGGATCAGCGCTATGCCGTACTCCAGCAGCAATTGCAGAAGCTGTATGGAGAACTGAACCGCGATGCGGTGGTCATGGTCAGCGCGAGCGGCCAGGAAGCGACTATTCCCGTGGCCAAGGTGGTGCGGGTCTACCACGCCAACAATATGTCCCTGCTGGAGAAAATCGGTTTTTACTTCAGCAAGCTGTGGGAGTTCGTCAGCGCCGAGCCGCGCGAGGCCAATACCGAGGGCGGTATCTTTCCCGCCATTTTCGGCACTGTGATGATGGTGCTCTTGATGTCCATTTTCGTCACCCCGTTTGGCGTGATCGCCGCCATCTATCTGCGGGAATACGCCCGCCAGGGCCTCCTGACCCGTGTCATACGCATTGCCGTCAACAACCTGGCCAGTGTGCCCTCCATCGTCTACGGGGTGTTCGGCCTGGGGTTCTTCGTCTATTTCCTGGGCGGTAACATCGATCAATTGTTTTTCCCCGAGGCCCTGCCGGCGCCCACTCTGGGGACGCCGGGCATCCTCTGGGCCTCCCTGACCCTGGCCCTGCTCACTGTGCCGGTGGTGATCGTGGCCACCGAGGAGGGCCTGGCGCGCATTCCGCGCGCCATCCGCGAGGGCAGCATGGCGCTGGGCGCCACCAAGGCGGAGACCCTGTGGCGCACGGTATTGCCCATGGCCAGCCCGGCCATCATGACCGGGCTGATCCTGGCCATTGCCCGGGCCGCGGGTGAGGTGGCGCCACTGATGCTGGTGGGCGTGGTGAAGCTGGCCCCCAGCCTGCCCCTGGACGGCAACTTCCCCTTCCTGCACCTGGACCGCAAGTTCATGCATCTGGGCTTTCACATCTATGATGTAGGTTTCCAGAGCCCCAATGTGGAGGCGGCCC
>CAYRLE010000008.1:0-17767 GCA_964425105.1 uncultured Gammaproteobacteria bacterium
GCTCCTGTTCGCTTGATTTGGGGGTGGCAGATGTTTACATCATAATATTTCAACAGTGTCCAAGGATAAAGGGTGCCATTACAAAATATGTGTTATCAGGAGTAGTGAAATGGAAACAAATCCTCTGCCGGTGAAGAAACGGACCAACATGGGCCTTTTTCTAGTGCTGGCAACGCTGGTCTCTGTGGTGGTTGGGGCATTTACCGTGAAAACGATTGCCAGCAGACCAGACCTGAAGGTGAGCAAGGAAAAAATCACCCCTGCCGAACGTACCGTCTTCAAACAAAAAGTCGAGCAAATGGTGGCGCGCTATACGGTCCGTAAGGAAGGGGATATGCCCATCGTGCACCCACCGCCGAGATCCGATATCTACCTGTTGGCGCGCAACTATGATTGGGGGGGATTTATCCTGGAGCTTGAGCAGGGAGAGCCTTATCGTCTGCATCTGGCTAGTATGGACTTGCGCCATGCCATTGTCGTCCATGAACTGAAGCTTATGAACCGCATCAAACCCGATGAAATCAAGGTCATCGAGTTTGCACCCAAAGCGGCAGGGCGCTTCAAAATGGTTTGTGGTGAATGGTGCGGTATAGGACATGCCAGCATGGTAGGTGAGATCATTGTGGTCGAAACAGCCGGCAAGTAGTGCTTTGATCTATCCAGAGTCTTTTTTCAGGCTGAACATTTCCCGCAGCATGCCATGGCCCTTGAGTTCATGCGCCAGGGCCATCGCTGCATGGCCGGCCACAAATACCCACATCATGGTCGCCATGATGCCGTGGTATTCCCAAACCACCTTGATGTCGGGCGTCATGTCTCCACGGGGCCCTATTCCGAGGAAGAGCATCGATCCGCTGAGTCCCAGCAGAAGGGCAAGGAAGATGCCCAGGCCATGAACCGCACCGGCAATCGCGTGGCATTCTTCGGGCGGGGGCAGCTTGCCATGCAACCATCCCGGCACGTTGTGGCGTATTTCCAGCCACAGCCCGTTGCGCCCTTTTGCGCTAATCCACGGCAGAAGCCGTTCCTGTCCGGCAGCATCGTCCAGAACTACAATCAGGTAAACACAGACGAGGACCAAGGCAATTGCCCCCATGAGCTCATGTATACCTATAAAAAGGGCATCCCCTGTGTGCCAGGGCTGGCGGGGTCCAGGAAAACCAACCAGCTTTTCGCCCAGCATCTGCAATAACATGAATGCTGCGATGCCTGTGTGGAGGATGCGTGTGGTATGCTTATATTTCATGGGTAAATCGCCTCGCAAGTGCGCATTGAGAGAAACATCATGCAGGCTAATGAGTCATGCTGCATAAATATTAACCCGACATATTAGGTGGCCGGGTTAATAATATACTGGCGCTGAAGTTCGCCGCGAAACCAGATTCAAGATTTCATCCATGACAACAAACTATTCATTACCGATCACAAGCGGACCGCAGCAGCGGCTTGCTGTCGGCTGGCTATATGTCGCCGTTGGCTTTCTGCTGGCCTCAGGCATCTATCCCTTATTGCTCGCCTTGGCGCGCACCAGCTATGATATGCCGTGGAAGGATTTTTTCTACACCGCACTGGTACTGCATGTGGATTTTACCGTGCTGTGGTGGTTGTTGGCGATTGCGGGCGTGTTCTGGAGCCTGAACTCGACATGCCGTGCGCTTTCCACAGGATGGTCCGCATTGGCCCTGGTGGTGGCAGGTGGCATCCTGGTCGGTGTTTCGCCTCTCACCGGCAGCACGCATGCTCTCACCAATAACTATGTGCCCGTCCTCGAAAACCGCTATTTCATGAAAGGCATGCTCGTCTTCGGCGGCGGCATTTTACTGCTGGTGCTGCGCAGCCTGTATGCTGCGCCGCTGCGGGCCATATTCACAGCTGATCATGAGGGCGCCGTACGCTTCGGGATATGGACCGCAGCCATTGCCACCTTGGCCGCTGTCCTGGCCTTGATCTGGACTCTGCTGCACATGCCGTCAGGCCTTGAGCATCGCGCATATTATGAGCCCCTGTTCTGGGCAGGCGGTCATGTCCTTCAGTTTACCCATACGGCATTACTGTCCGTCTGCTGGCTATGGCTTGCCGCTGCCTGTGGTGGAAGGATTCCTGTCGGCCCCAGAGTGGTGATGGGCATATTTGCCATCAGTGTCATCCCAGTGTTGTTTGCCTTCGTGCCTTTTGCCCGCTATGAGGTGGGAGATCCGGGCTATACCCTGTGGTTTATCAGGCTGATGCGCGACGGCAACGGGATTGCGCCGCTGCTCATCGGCCTGCCAGTCGTGTGGGGGCTTGTCAGGGCCGGTGTGCCGGCAAAGGATCAGCGTCATCTCTATCTTGCGCTGCTCTTTTCGATCATCCTGTTTGCCACGGGTGGCATTCTGGGTCTGTTCATCAGCACAAGCAGCACCTTGATCACCGCCCATTATCACGGTGTCATCGTTTCAGTGACCATGGCATTCATGGCCATGACATATTACTGGTTGCCGCAGTTCAGTTTTTCCAGGCCCAATCTGAAATGGGCGACGATACAAATCTATGCCTATGCAAGTGGACAATTGATACACATCATCGGCCTGGCATGGGGGGGCGGACATGGGATGAAGCGCAAGGTGGTGGGGACGACCCAGGATATCGGCGTCCATACGTGGATCACCCCGCAGGACCTGGTGGGTCTTGGCGGTGTTATCGCTGTGCTATCCGGTATCTTGTTTGCAGCCGTGGTGCTGCCCGTCATGCTCCGGGGACGCAACAACCCCGAAGATAACGATGATTGTCGAGGGGGGGCATGAACGATATAGCTGTCCGCAATGACCGGCAGGTTGCGATCTGGCTGCTGTGTGTATGCGCCGCCATCTTTATCATGCTGCTGATCGGCGGCGCAACCCGGCTGACGCATTCGGGTCTTTCAATGGTGCAGTGGGATCCTCTAATGGGCTGGATTCCACCACTCTCGCATGACGAATGGATGGATTCCTTCCGACATTACCAGCAAACGCCGGAATTTCAAAAGCTGAATCCTGATATGAATCTGGCAGGCTACAAGGAAATATTTCTGCTGGAGTATATCCATCGTGTGTGGGGCCGCCTGATCGGCCTGATCTTTCTTCTTCCGGCCCTCTATTTTCTGCTGAAGGGAAAAATCAGGCATTCCTTACGACCCAAGCTCGTTGTTATGTTCATCCTTGGTGGCCTGCAGGGACTGCTTGGCTGGTATATGGTCAAAAGCGGCTTGGTGGACAATCCACATGTCAGCCAATATCGGCTTACGGCTCATTTGACCATGGCCTTCATAATTTATGGCTATATTTTCTGGACTGCGCTGGGGCTTTTTGCTCCGCAGCAAGGCGCAGCAGCGCAAGACACGACCATCCTGCGGCGGCTGTCATGGACGCTGACGGGCCTGATATTGACCACCGTAATGGCTGGTGGCCTAGTGGCCGGATTGAAAGCGGGCTTCGCCTACAATACATTCCCGCTTATGGATGGCCAATTCATCCCCGACGGCTACGCAATGCTCAAGCCATTCTATCGTAATCCGTTCGAAAATATTGCTGCAGTTCAGTTTGATCACCGCTTGCTGGCAGAAACGACATTGTTATTTGTTATCGGGCTGTGGTGGTATGCCCGGCGTTGTAGGCTTCCGCGCCAAGGGCGTATCGCATTCAATCTGCTGTTGGCCGCGGTTCTCATGCAATTCACGCTGGGGGTATCAACACTGATCCTGGTTGTTCCTACCTGGCTGGCTGTGATGCATCAGGGCGGGGCCATGCTTTTCTTCATTGCCGCATTGTTTACCAATTACACGCTTCGCAATCAATAATATGGCATGAGCGGGAGTATAAAAGGCGTACTGCCACTGGCTATCATTTACGCCTTGCGTATGCTGGGCCTGTTTATGATTCTGCCCGTGTTTGCCCTGTTTGCCGGGCATCTGCGCGGCAGCACACCCCTGCTGGTCGGTGTCGCATTGGGCGCCTATGGACTGACCATGGCGTTGCTCCAGATCCCGTTCGGCATGTTATCGGACCGTTGGGGCAGGAAGCCGGTGATTGTCGCCGGCCTGCTTATTTTTGCGCTGGGCAGCGCCATCGCTGCTCTGTCGGACTCCATCACGGGCGTGATTATTGGCAGACTCATGCAGGGTTCCGGTGCCATAGCCGCAGCTGTCATGGCTTTGATAGCCGATTTGACCGATGAATGCCAGCGTACCAAGGCCATGGCGATATTTGGCATTGGGATTGGCGCCTCATTTACTATGGCACTTATCCTGGGTCCCATCCTGAACAGCTATATCGGTTTCAGCGGTCTGTTTTGGCTTGCCGCCTTGTTTGGCCTTATTGGCATCAGCATACTTTACTTGTTCGTGCCAACACCGCAACAGAGCCATATGCACCTCGATGTCGAAGTCGAGCCTGTACAACTAAGGGGGATTTTATCTGACTGGCAACTACTGCGTTTGAATGCCGGTATCTTTTTTCTGCACACGATGATGACCTCGACATTTATTGCTTTGCCTCTGGCCCTGAAAGATGATTTGAACCTGCCGGTGGAATCGCATGTCTGGTTTTATCTCCCTATTCTACTGGCCTCCGTGGTTGGTATGGTTCCACTGATTATTGCGGCAGAGAAATACGGCAGGATGAAGCAGGTCTTTACGGCCTGCATCATTGCCCTGCTTGCTGCCGAGATTCTCATGACCCTGACACATCATTACCTGGCCGGGCTGGCTAGCGGAATGCTCGTCTATTTCATTGCCTTCAATGTGCTCGAGGCCAGCCTGCCATCTCTGGTATCACGCATGGCGCCCGCGGCAGGCAAAGGAACAGCCATGGGTGTGTATTCCACTTCCCAGTTCTTCGGCGCGTTTTGCGGCGGGGTTGCCGGCGGCGCACTACATGGTGCATTCGGGGTAGGCGGAGTATTCATGGCTGGGGCCGGTATGGCGTTTATTTGGCTGCTGCTTTGCCGTGGCATGCGTTTTCCCATGAATCTGACGCGCCAAGTGGTGGATGTCGCCGGTCTGGATCAGTCAGAGGCATGGGCACTGGCCGGGGAAATACGTCGCCTCGACGGCGTCAAGGAGGTCACTCTGGTTTGGGAGGAGGGCATGATCTACCTGAAGGTGGATAAAACCCGCTATCAGCCGGACATGGTCGCCGAGTTGCGCAAATGACCCGCCCGCTTTGTGCAACGCAGCAAGGTGATCATAAAATGTTTGCACTGTTCCGGCTGGGCTTCCGTCCTTTTTTTCTGTTTGCGGCACTGTTCTCCGTTATCGCAATGAGCGTCTGGATGGCGGCGATCGTTTTCTCAGTCAGAGTGAATTCATCAGAAATCCCTTCCCTCTTCTGGCATGCGCATGAGATGGTTTATGGCTACGCATTGGCCGTTGTTGCTGGTTTTCTGCTTACCGCGGTCAGGAACTGGTCCGGGATTCAGACCATCCATGGCCGGGCATTGGCAGCACTGCTGCTACTGTGGTTGCTGGCGCGGCTTGCGATGCTGATGCCCTATCCGCAGGCTGTGTTTGCCGGCATGATTCTGGATGGCCTGTTTATCGTATTGCTGTCCATTGCATTGACCATTCCGGTGATTCAGGCACGGTCATGGAAGAATATGGGCGTCATATCCAAGGTTTATTTCTTTCTCGCCGGCCACTTGCTCTATGCGCTCGGCGTGATCGAAGGAAATAGCGATAAAATGCGCATCGGCGTCTATATCGGCCTGTATATGATACTTTCCCTGATCCTTGTGCTGGCCCGCAGGGTGCTGCCGATGTTCATCGAGCGTGGCGTGGCTTATGCCGTAAATCTGAAAAATCATCTGGCGGTGGATATCGCCTGTTTTCTGCTGTTTCTGGTCTTTGCCGTAGTCGATATCTTTTTTGCCATGCCGGCGCTCACCGCCTGGCTGGCCGCTGCCTTGTGTGTCCTGCACGGCATCCGGCTCTGGGGCTGGCATACCCTCGGCCTATGGCGCCGGCCGCTAGTGTGGGTGCTGTATCTGGCCTACGGCTGGATTGTCGCCGGCTTCGGCTTGAAATTCCTCTCATTTATAACAGGGATCCCCTCCTCGCTGGCGATCCACGCCTTCAGCGTCGGTGGCATCGGCATGATGACGCTCGGTATGATGTCACGTATCTCACTGGGCCATACCGGTCGGGATGTCATGCATCCGCCATCCGGCGTCGCCCTGATGTTTTTCGTGCTGGCACTTGGCGCAGTGGTGCGGGTTGTTTTCCCGCTGTTACTTGCCGGCCATTATGCGCTATGGCTTGGACTTTCGCAGGCACTGTGGATTGCGGCATTTGCCATATTTCTGTATCTCTATGGTGCCATGCTGCTGCGCCCGCGCATTGACGGTCAGTGGGGATAGACAAGCAGAGCAAGGCCCCTAGGCCCAACGCAGCCAGTGACGAATCGTGTCGGCGATGTCTTCCGGCCTGCTCGTATGTGTCAGGAGTTCGCCAATGCTGCCGTCCGGGCGCACGATGATGATGTAGGAGGCATGAGTGACAACATACTTGCCTTTTTCATCAGGCCTTTCTTTTTGGTAACCGGACAGGAAGGAGTTCGCGGCGGCCTTGATTGCTTCTGGGCTACCGCTTAGTCCCAGGATGTGCGAACCCAAAAAATGATGGACATATTCCGCCATCAGTTCAGGGGTGTCGCGCTCAGGATCCGTGGTAATAAAGACGGGAAAGACTTTGGAGCGTTCATCCGGGTTCAATAATTTGAGGGCGGCTGCAATCCTGAGTAACGTGTCTGGACAGACGTCGGGGCAGTGGGTATAGCCAAAGTAGATGACGCCAACCTTGCCCAGCATATCCTCGGAGCTAACCGGGCCGTCAATGCTGCGCAGGGCAAACTTGCCATGGATATCAGGGTATGGACTGGCCGGCATCCTGTTCAGGTTGTATACGCCAAAGCCGATGAATGCCGCGGCGAGCACGAGAAGTACCCAGGGGAAGATGATGCGCTTGTTATCCATGAATTAATCAGTGCTTCCTTGAGCGGTTGAGCGATTGTTCTGTCTGCAGGCTTTCGGGCAGATCATGGCGGGTTTTGCTCGTCTAGAGTTGTTTCAGGTATTGGATAATGTCGGCCCGCTCTTTTGCGGATTTGATGCCCGGTATGGCCATCAGTGTGCTGGGCTTGATTGCGGAAGGATCCTGCAACCACAGATTCAGGGATTCTTCATCCCATTTGTTGAATGGAACACCTGATATGCTGGGCGTGCGGCCTACGATGCCCTTCAGGGGCGGCCCCACCTTGGTGAAGTTTCTGTCCAGATAGTGACATGTGCCGCATTTCTTGCGCGTCAGTTCTGCGCCGGGAAGCGCTTCTCTTTCCATGTCTTCGATGCCCGCATTGATGATGCTGGTCAACGAGCGATCGTTTTCACCTCGGCTGCAGGCGCTGAGGCCAATGACTAGTATGACTGCCAGAACGCCAAGCAATGGATGCATGCGCACCTCTTGAGTTGACTCACAATAGTATCGTCAATAACACCATGAATTCAGTTAATGCCATGATCAGGCGCTGCTCTTATTGTCCCCGCTCTGGCTGCCCACTTCAATACCATCTTTGAACTTCGTGACCCCAATGACCTTGATCTGAGGGGCAAATCCACGAATGCGCCGCCAGCATTTTCCAGCACACACCCCCGAAGCGAGTTGCTGCAGTCACTGGTGGCCACGGCCTCCGATGCGCATGACGCGCCGGGCGTGCTGACGAGATATTGATGATCTTACTGACGCTTGCAGCATTCTCCCAGATTCCCTGGCATGGTGGGGAAAAAGCACCGTTGCTGCTTGCCGATCGCCTATACTAAGACAAACGATAACAAAGCCTCATTCAGAGCGAACTTGGCGTACTGGATCAAGGCGCGTTGCGCAGGGAATGGCGCGCCCTTGCCAAGCGACGTAACGCAGAGCCGGGACGCCGGGTTCGCTCCCTGTGGGCGGGCGTCTGGGCGGCCATCCGCCGTGTTGCGCCAGCTTGACATAGAATGACTATGCCTGCGCTGTCACGCCTTGCGGCTGACCGCCCAGACGCCCGCTGAATGTGGCTTTGTTATCGTTTGTCTTAGTAATTGTAGGTGTCGGAACAAGCGGCGATAGCAATGGTACACAGCGATGGATAACAGAGAGGATTCCCGGCAGGCGGCGCTGTTGACAGCCGCTGCGCAAGGCCTGCGCGCCGGCCGCCTCGATGAGGTGGAGGGCCTGTGCCGCCAGATCCTGGCGCGCCAACCCCAACAGCCCGATGCCGTTCTCTATCTGGCGCGGGTGCTTCATGAGCGGGGGGGCAGCGCTGCGGCGCTGCAG
The DNA here is from genome assembly GCA_964425105.1 of uncultured Gammaproteobacteria bacterium. Classification (GTDB taxonomy): domain Bacteria; phylum Pseudomonadota; class Gammaproteobacteria; order SZUA-140; family SZUA-140; genus S012-109. Next base: position 8,324 of record CAYRLE010000008.1, read on the forward strand.
GCGGTGGAGCGGGCCCTCGCCGCCGCCCCTGACCATGCCGCCCTCCACAACAGCCGCGGCATGCTGCTCCATGCCCTGCAGCGCACGGAACAGGCCCGCGCCGCCTTTCTCGAGGCCCTGCGCTGCCAGCCTGATTATCTCGATGCCTGCTTCAATCTCGTCGCCGTGGGCTGCCTGGACGAGAGTGAAGCCTGCTTGCTGCGCGCCATGGCGATGCATCCCGGGCAGTGGCGGGGCTATGGGGGCTATGGCGTCATGCTGTTGCGCCACAAGCAATACAGCCGTGCCGCCAGGTGGCTGCGCGAGGCCCTGCGCCTGCAGCCGGGCGAGGCCCGCCTTTGGGAGCGGCTGGCGCTGGCGCTGCGCAACCTGGGGCAGTTCGCGGAGGCGGAAGCGGCCTACCGCCGCGCCCTGCAACTGCGCCCGGACTTCGCCGCCGCCCACAGCGCCCTGCTGAGCATGCTGGGCTATCATGTGCTGACCAGCCCGGCGCAGCTGCTGGCGGAACATCGGGCCTGGGACCGCCGCCATGGCGGCGGCGCCCAGCGTCTGCGGACCTTCGTCCATACGCCCCGCGCGGGGGCCCGGCGGCGCCTGCGCATCGGCTATGTCTCACCCGATTTCTACCACCACGCGGTGAGCTATTTCATCGAGCCGCTGCTGGAATATCACGATCGCAGCCAGGTGGAAGTGTTCTGCTACGCCGAGGTCCACAATCCCGATGCAGTGACGGCGCGCCTGCGGGCGCGCGCCGATGTCTGGCGCTCCACGGTGGGCAGGGATGACGAGGCCGTGGCGCGCATGATGCAAGCCGACGGTATCGATGTGCTGGTGGATCTGGCCGGCCATTCCCATGCCGAGCGCAGCCGCATCCGGGTGTTCACCTACAAGCCGGCCCCCGTGCAGGCCACTTATCTGGGCTATTTCAGCACCACCGGCCTGCAGGCCATGGACTACTGGATCAGCGATACGGTGACCCATCCCGCGGATACCAGGGAAGTCGCGGTGGAGCGCATCTACCGCCTGCCCCGCTGCTGCGTCAGCTACCGGCCGCCGGAGGATGCGCCGCCGGTGGCGGGGCGCCCAGCCGCGGGCGGTGAGATCACCTTCGGCTGCTTCAACGATTTGACCAAGATCGGTGACCTTGCCATCGAATGCTGGAGCCGGATTCTGCAGGCCCTGCCCCATGCCCGCCTGCTGCTCAAGGCCGGGCAGCTGGCGGATCCCAGCGCCCGCGAGGCCATTGCGGCGCGCTTCAGCGCCCACGGCGTGGCGCCATCACGGCTCGGCCTGTTGTCCCATACGCCTTCCCAGCGCGAGCACCTGGCCCTGCACCAGGACATCGACATTGCCCTGGATACGGCGCCGCGCACCGGCGTCACCACCACCGCGGATGCCCTGTGGATGGGGGTGCCGGTGATCACTCTGGCCGGCGAGCGTTTTATCGAACGCCTGGGGGCCAGCCTGCTGAGCAGCATCGGCCTGGAGTCCCTGATCGCCGACAGCCCCGCGGCCTATGTGGAAAAGGCGCTGGCCCTGGCCGCCGACGAGGCGCGCCGCCGCCAGCTGCGCCGCGAACTGCGCTCCCGCATGCAGGCCTCCCCGCTGTGCGATGGCCGCGATCTGGCGCGGACCCTGGAGCGTGCCTACCGGGACATGTGGGATGCCTGGGCGGCAGGCCTGACGGAGGGCGCAAGCCCATGAGCCGGGCGCTGCACTTGCCGGGCTATGCGGGCTAGAGTTCGACCTCTTCCGGCAGGGTGATGTCCACCGCGATGGGCAGGTGGTCGGAAAGGGTGAAGGGCAGCACCTGGATGTCGCGGATCTCGATACTGCGGGTGACCAGGATGTGGTCGATGTTGCGCTTGGGGCGCCAGCTGGGGAAGGTGTGCAGTCCCTCCTCGGGTTCGCACAGGGTGGTGTTCTGCAACAGGGCCGCCATTTCCGGGCTCTGGGCCAGGCAGTTGAAATCGCCCATCACCACCACATGGCGGTAGCGATTGGCGATATCGGCGACATAGCTCATCTGGCGCTGGCGGGCGCGTCGCCTCAGGCCCAGGTGTACCAACAGCACCACGAAGGGATTGTCCGCGCTACCGTAGCGGACCTCCATGACGCCGCGTCCGGGGATCACCCCCGGCAGTTTGTGTTCGATGATGTGCTGCGGCTCGATCTTGCTCAACAGGCCGTTGCTGTGCTGGGCAAAGCGCCCCAGGTTGCGGTTGGTCTGAAAATACCAGTAGGGAAAATCGCCGCGCCGCGCCAGATATTCGATCTGGTTGATGAAGAAGCTGCGGAAACTGCCGGCATCCACTTCCTGCAGGGCGACGATGTCGAATTCACTGATCAGGGCGGCGATCTGGTTGAGGTTCTCGAAGCTGCCGGTATGGGGCAGGATATGACGCCAGCTGCGGGTCACGTAGTGACGGAAGCGGGTCGAGGTGATGCCCACCTGGATGTTGTAGCTCAGCAGGCGCAGATGGCGCGACTCCTTGCGGGGCTGCGCTCCGGGGCCGGGATGGCTGTGCAGGACTCCCGGTTGTTGATAGCTTGGTGCAGTGATGTTCATAGCGGGCAGACCATTTCCCCCAGTTTTTCCGTCAAGGCGAGATTTTCGCTGTAGTCCACCGGGCAATCGATGATGCTCACCGTGTTATCGGCCAGCGCGGCCTTTAGGGTCGGGAGCAGTTCCTCCGCCTCCTGGATGCGGTAGCCCTTGGCGCCAAAGGAGCGGGCATAGGCCACGAAATCGGGATTGGTGAAGCTCACGTGGCTGGTGCGGCCGAAGGCGCGCAGCTGTTTCCATTCGATCAGGCCATAGCCGTTGTCGTTCCAGATCAGGATCACCAGGGCCAGGCCCAGGCGCATGGCGGTCTCGATCTCCTGGGAATTCATCAGGAAGCCGGCATCGCCGGTGACCGCCACCACGGCGCGCTCGGGATGGACCAGTTTCGCGGCAATGGCGCCGGGCACGGCGATGCCCATGCTGGCAAAGCCGTTGGAGATGATGCAGGTGTCGGGATGTTCGCAGCGGAACATGCGTGCCATCCACAGCTTGTGGGCGCCCACGTCGCAGATGACGATGTCGCGCAGGTCCATGGCGGTGCGCAGGTCCCAGATGATCTTCTGGGGTTTGACGGGTGTCCCCCGGTCGTGACTGTGCTGGTTCATCTCGCGGATCAGGGCCTCGCGCAGGGGCCGCATGAGGTGCCCGTCGTGGGGTCGCGCCAGTTCGGCGATGCGCGCCAGGCTGTGATTGAGATCCCCCACCACGCCCACGGCGATAGAATAGCTGGCATCCACCTCCGCCGGCGTGGCGTCGATGTGGATGATCTGACGGTCGCCGGTGGGGTGCCAGAGATGGGGGTGGTATTCCACCAGATCGTAACCCACGCAGATGATGACATCGGCGCTCTCGAAGCCGCAGCTGGCGTAGTCCTTGCTCTGCAGGCCGACGGTGCCCAGGGCCATGGGGTGCTTGAAGGGGATCACGCCCTTGGCCATGAAGGTGTTGGTGACCGGAATGTTGAGGCGCTGCGCGAAGTCCGCCAGCGCCTGCCAGGCATGGGCGCGGTTGACGCCGTTGCCGGCCAGCACCAGGGGCAGGCGCGCCCGGGAGATGAGTTGCGCGGCGCGCTGCACGCTTTGTGCCGCTGGTTCCGGGGCGGTGGGCTGCAGCACCGGCAGCGGGGTGTCGCTCACCGCCATGGAGGCGATGTTCTCCGGAAACTCGATGAAGCAGGCGCCGGTCTTCTCCGTCTGCGCCAGTTTGAAGGCCTTGCGCACCACCTCGGGGATGATATGGGGGGTGAGCAGCTGCGAGGAGTACTTGGTGACATGGAGGAAGATGCTCTGCAGGTCCAGCACCTGATGGGATTCCTTGTGCAGGCGGTCGGTGCCCGCCTGGCCGGCGATGGCCACCAGCGGGGCGTGGTCCAGGTTGGCATCGGCGACAGCGGTGATGAGGTTGGTGGCGCCGGGGCCCAGGGTGGACAGGCAGACCCCGGCGCGGCCGCTGAGACGGCCATAGACATCGGCCATGAAAGCGGCGCCTTGCTCATGGCGGGTGGTGATGAAGCGGATGGAGGAGCCGTGCAGGGCATCCATCACGTCGAGATTTTCTTCGCCGGGGATGCCGAAGATGTATTCCACACCTTCGTTTTCCAGGCATTTGACAAAGAGTTCGGCTGCTTTCATCGCGGATTTCGGTCCCTCAGGCAAGAGGCCCTGTGGCGCAGCCTGCGTCGCGCCTGTCGGAGCGATGCGCAGGCAGTGTTCAGCCGCGCTCCTTGCGTTCCTTGTTCACCAGGTAATCGATGACCTGGATCAGTTTGTCGAAGCCCCTGGCCATGCCGGGGTCGCTGCGATACTTGCCATTCACCACCACCGATGGGGTGCCCTGGGTGCGGTAGCGGCGGGTCATCTGGCGGGCGCGCCGCACCTTGCTGTCCACGGCAAAGGAGTGGAAGACCTTGCGGAATTCCTCTGGATCCACACCGTGCTCGGCGAAGAAGTCGCTCAGCGCCTGTTCGCTGTTGAGGTTGCGCTTCTCCTTGTGGATGGCGTCGAACAGCGGCATGTGGATCTCCTCCAGCTTGCCCAGGGCCTGGGCGGTATAGAAGGCGCGGGCATGCAGCGCCCAGCTGTCGCGCAGGATGGCGGGCATGCGGATGTATTCGACGTCCGCCGGTTTGTTCTTCAGCCAGCGTTCCACGTAGGGCTGGAAACGGTGGCAGTGGGGGCAGCCGTACCAGAACAGTTCAATGACTTCGATCTTGTCGGGATGGGCGGTGGGCTGGGCGGGCACGATCCTGACATAGTCCACACCTTCCTGGAAAGCAGGGTCGGCGGCGGCAGGAAACTGGATCAGGAGGGACAGGACTGGCAGCAGGTAGAACAGACAACGCTTCATCTTGATTGGACCTCGATCAGCAAAAGGTTACGCGGGTGACCATCACGGCGGCAGGCGCTTCCCCCGGGCTGCGCCGTTGCGCGGTGCCGGGCACCTCATTTGGCGCCCGGCATTCTGGTAGAATACCCCACATCAAAGCTGGCATGTTAGCATGCTGCGGTGTTAGCCGCTCCGTAACAATAATATTCCACCTGCCAATTATCAAGGAGAGCGCTCCCATGGCCGTGAATAAAATCGATCTGACCCAGTTCCTCAATCAGCAGCACCTGTGCGAATCCCTGACCATGACTGAGATCCAGACGCTGCTGGAATATACCGAGCTGGCCGAATATGGCAAGGATGAGATCATTGCCGATATCGGCGAGGTGGGGGATGCCCTCTATTTCGTCATCGACGGCGAAGTGGCCCTGCTCTATGAAGAAAACGGCCAGGAGCGTGAGATCGGGCGCATGAAAGGCGGCGAACTGGTGGGTGAGATGTCCTTCTTCGACCGCCGCCCGCGCCTGTTGCGCATGCGCGCGCGCAGCGACGATACCCGCCTGCTCAAGCTGTCGCGGGCCATGTACGAACGGCTGCGGGTGGAGCATCCCTATATTGCGGTGAATTTCCTGGAGCACGCCATCATCAGCCTCGACCATCTGGTGCGCCGCCTCAGTTCCGATGAGATGAGCCTGTCCCGTTACATGTACGGCAAGGCCAAGCGCTGAGCCTGCCTTGCAGGCCGCGCCCGTCTTTGCGACTCTCATGAACTACCAGCAGACCGCATTTCTCCTCAGCGCCAGCGACTTTTCCCACTTTCCTCCGGACGAGGGATGCGAAGTGGCCTTCGTGGGGCGCTCCAATGCCGGCAAGTCCAGCGCCATCAATGCGCTGACCGGGCGCCGCGCCCTGGCGCGCATCAGCAAGACACCAGGACGCACCCAGCAGATCAATTTCTTTCAGGTCGACGAGTTCCGCCGCCTGGTGGATCTGCCCGGCTACGGCTACGCCAAGGTGCCGCGTGCCATGAAGCAGCGCTGGGAGCGGCTCGTCGGGCACTACCTGCAGCGGCGACGTTCGCTGCAGGGACTGGTGATCGTGGTGGACAGCCGCCGCGGCCTGTCGGAGCTGGATATGATGTTGCTGGAGTGGTGCCGGGATGCAGCTGTCCCCGCCCATGTGCTGCTGACCAAGGCGGACAAGTTGTCGCGCAGTGCTGCCGGTGCCGTCCTGCTCGAGGTGCGCCAAGTGCTGGCCCAGCACTTTCCCCGCGCAGAGGATGCGCCACTGTTCAGCGCCCAGTTGTTTTCCGCGCTCAAGAAGGATGGAGTCGAGGAGTTGCGCAAACAGCTGGCGCTCTGGTATGAGGGAGAAGCAGGCAAAAAAAAGCCCCAGTTATGAAAGAGGGAGGGATAACTGGGGCGAAGTAAATATCCGGCTTGGGGATACCGGATATTGCATTCCCGCTCTGGGAGGGTGAGCGGGACAGGTTCAGCTTAAAAAAGCCACCTACAACTTGTAAGACGTTGCTGTGCGAAAAAAGTTCATCTGGAATCCGAATTATTTCAGTCAGGATTAGCCGTGGCAGGAATTTTCCTGTCATAACAAAATGTTAATTTTGGGCCCTGCAAAAAAAGAAAATCCCGGCAAGGGGGATGCTTGCCGGGATGGAGAAGTGTTCAGTTTGGGGATAAACGGAATCGCACGACCCGGGGAAGTAGATCCATGACCATCCGTTATTAATTATGACCGGGCTTGTTTGTGAAAGTTCCAGGGGAACGGAAATTTTTTTCGTGAGGGGTGAGGCGTGAGGTGTGAGGTGTATCGGCACCTCACACCTCACTCAAAGCCCTCAATGCGCCTCGTCCCAGTTGTCGCCCCAGCCGATGTCCACTTCCAGAGGCACGGCCAGCTGGGCCGCCTCGCTCATGCAGTGGCGGATGTCGGTGATGAAACCGGTCACGCCCGCAGCCTCCATTTCGAAGACCAGTTCGTCGTGCACCTGCATGATCATGCGCGCCGGGCTGGCGCTGCTGGCGATCCAGTGCTGGCAGCGCAGCATGGCCAGCTTGATGATGTCGGCCGCCGTGCCCTGCATGGGGGCGTTGATGGCGGCGCGTTCGGCGTATTGGCGGCGCTGGTGGTTGCGGCTGTTGATCTCTGGCAGATAGAGGCGGCGTCCGAACAGGGTCTCCACATAGCCTTGGGCGTGGGCCAGTTCGCGGATTTCATCCATGAAGCGCTGCACGCCGGGGTAGCGGGCGAAGTAGAGATCCATGTATTCCTGGGCGGCGCCACGGTCGATGCCCAGCTGGCGCCCCAGGCCGAAGGATGACATGCCGTAGACCAGGCCGAAGTTGATGGCCTTGGCATGGCGCCGCTGTTCGCTGCTGACCTCGGCGGGCGCCACGCCGAAGATTTCTGCGGCGGTGGCGCGGTGGATATCGATGCCGTCGCGGAAGGCCTGCAGTAGGCGCTCGTCGCCGGAGAGGTGGGCCAGGATGCGCAATTCGATCTGGGAATAGTCGGCGGCGACGATCTTGCAGCCCGGCGGGGCGATGAAGGCCTGGCGGATGCGCCGCCCCTCCACGCTGCGCACCGGGATGTTCTGCAGGTTGGGGTTGCTGGAGGAGAGCCGCCCGGTGGCGGTCACCGCCTGGTGGTAGGAGGTGTGAACCCGGCCCGTGGCGGGGTGGATCTGCTCCGGCAGGCGGTCGCTGTAGGTGGATTTGAGTTTGCTCAGGGCGCGATAGTCCAGGATCAGTTGTGGCAGGGGATAGTCCTGCGCCAGTTCCTGCAGTACCCCCTCCGCGGTGGAGGGCTGGCCCTTGGGGGTCTTGCGGATCACCGGCAGGCCCAGCTTGTCGTAGAGGATTTCCTGGATCTGTTTCGGTGAACTGAGGTTGAAGGGGCCGCCCGCCAGTTGGTAGGCCTGCTCGGCGATCTGCGCCATGCGGGTTTCCAGTTCGCCGCTGAGTTGCTTCAGCAGGGCGGCGTCGACGAGCACGCCGGTGCGCTCCATCTCCGCCAGCACCGGGATCAGGGGCATCTCTATATTATGGAATACATGGCGCAGCCCCGGCTCCCTGTCCAGCTGCGGCCACAGGGTGCGGTGCAGCTGCAGGGTGACGTCGGCGTCCTCGGCGGCGTAGGGCGCCGCCTGTTCCAGGCTGATCTGGTTGAAGGGGATCTGTTTGCTGCCCTTGCCGGCGATGTCCTGGTAGTGGATGGTGGCCCGCCCCAGGTACTTGAGGGCCAGGGAGTCCATGTCATGCTGGCTGGCGGTGCTGTTGAGCACATAGGATTCCAGCATGGTGTCGAAGCGCAGCCCGGCGAGGCGGATGCCGTAGCGCGCCAACACCGCCAGGTCGTATTTCAGGTTCTGGCCGATGATGCCGCTCTGCGGGTCCTCCAGCAGGGGGCGCAGGCGTTCCAGTACCTGCTCGCGGGACAGCTGGCGCGGGGCGCCGGGATAGTCGTGGCCCAGGGGGACATAGGCCGCCTCATGGGGCTGGATGGCGAAGGAGACGCCCACGATCTCGGCGTCCAGGGGGGAGAGGCTGGTGGTCTCGGTGTCGAACACCCATTCGCCGGCCGTCGCCAGCCTCTGGAGCCAGCGTTCCAGGGCGGCCTCGTCGAGGATGGTGTCGTAGGCGGGCGGCGGATCGTCGTTGTTGTGTCCCGTGCCCGTCCCGCCGGCGTCGTTCTCCTCTTTCAGCAGCTCCTCCAGCCAGCGCCGGAACTCCAGGCGCTGGAAGAGTTCGCGCAGCCGCATCACGTCCTGGGGGCCGCGCCGCAGGTCCGTGGGCGCCACTTCCAGGGGGACGTCGCACTTGATGGTGGCCAGCTGGCGCGACAGCGGCAGCTGGTCCAGATGGGCGCGCAGCTTTTCCCCGACCTTGCCCTTGATGTCCTGGGCGTGGGCCACCAGCTCATCCAGGGTGCCGTACTGGCGCAGCCATTTGGCGGCGGTCTTAGGGCCCACCCCGGGGATGCCGGGGATGTTGTCGGAACTGTCGCCGATGAGGGCAAGATAGTCGATGATCTGCTCGGGACGGACCCCGAACTTCTCTTCCACACCCTGGGGATCCAGGGTGGTGTTGCTCATGGTGTTGATGAGAGTCACATCTTTATTGACCAGTTGCGCCATGTCCTTGTCGCCGGTGGAGATCACGGTGCGCAGCCCGGCGGCGCGCGCCTGCTGGGCCAGGGTGCCGATCACGTCATCCGCTTCCACGCCTTCCACCACCAGGCAGGGCAGGCCCATGGCGCGCACGATTTCATGCAGGGGTTCGATCTGGGCCTGCAATTCCTCCGGCATGGGCGGGCGGTGTGCCTTGTACTGCTCGAAGAGCTTGTCGCGAAAGGTCTTGCCCTTGGCGTCGAAGACCACCGCCAGGTAATCGGGGTCGTAGTCCCGCAGCAGGGTGCGCAGCATGTTGATGACGCCGTAGATGGCGCCGGTGGCCTCGCCGCGGGAGTTGGTCAGGGGCGGCAGGGCGTGGAAGGCACGATACAGATAGGAGGAGCCGTCTATCAGCAGCAGAAGTCTG
>CAYRLE010000008.1:17867-20636 GCA_964425105.1 uncultured Gammaproteobacteria bacterium
AGCAGCAGGGTTTGAACGGCAAACTCATGCTGGAGTTGTACTATCATGGCCAATCACAAGATACTGCTGTTGTCTGTCTTATTGCTGCTGGCGTTCCTGCTGCCCCAGGCGCATGCCGCCGCAGAAGGCGGCGCAGCGCCACCACCACCACCACCACCTGCTGGCAGCGGAGGGGATCTCGAGCCGGAGGTGACCATCATTCATCGCGGCGGGGAGATGATCGAGGAGTACCGCATCAACGGCCAGCTCTATATGATCAAGGTGACCCCTCGCATGGGTATCCCCTATTTTCTGGTGGATACCGATGGCGACGGCAATTTCGATGTGCGCCAGAACGAACTGGACCAGGAAATGCTCATTCCCCAGTGGACCATTCTGCGCTGGTAAGCTGCCCTTTCCGGCCTTCCTGCCTGCTCTTGTCCCCCGACTTTCCAGCGCCTGACCCGCAGTGATTCGCTAAGCCTTTGTCGAACTTCGCGATTTGAATCTTGTCCACAGACTATGTGGAAAACTGTGTGGATAAAATGGGAGGAACTCATCTTAGTGACTGTTATTGTTGCCACTTGGCGTCTTGCCGGGGAAGCACGCTTCTTTATAAATACTTGTGAAATCATTGGCTTGTCAATTTACCCTTTGCCGGCTGCTGCGCCTGTCTCGCGGGAATGAGACAGTGCGTTGTGTTTTTGCTTCATGTGCATAAGCTCATCGATCAACACGAGAAAAGGCCTGCCGGCAGCTGTTTCCCCCGGCGCTGTCCCGCCTCCTTGTCCTGCAGACAAGCGAGTACCGGGAATCCGTTTTTTCAGTCGCAGCTATTGTTATGAGCAGTGACCGTTATGTATTGATCGATACCCTGCGGGGGTTGGCCATCGTTTTGATGATCGTCTATCACTTCACCTTCGATCTGGCTTATTTTCATCAGGTGGACATCGATTTCTATCGCGATCCCTTCTGGCTGGCTTTCCGGGCCCTGATCGTCTCCCTCTTTCTGGGACTGGTGGGTGTCAGCCTCCATCTGGCGACCAGGAAAGGGCTCAATCGGGCGCGCTATGTGAGGCGGCTCGCCCTCCTGGCCGGCAGCGCCGCACTGGTGAGCCTGGGCAGCTATCTGGTGTTTCCCGACAGCATGATCTACTTCGGTATTCTCCATTTCATCCTGGTGGCCAGTGTGCTGGGTCTGCTGATGGTGCGCTTCTACTGGCTGAATCTGGTGGCGGGTCTGGCTCTGGTGGGCGCAGGGCTGTGGCTGCAGCATCCCCTTTTCGATCATCCTGCCCTCCACTGGGTGGGCCTCATGACCCACAAGCCCATTACCGAGGACTATGTGCCGCTGCTGCCTTGGTTCGGGGTGGTGCTGCTGGGCATCTTCCTGGGGCGCTGCCTGTACCGTGATCCCCTGCCGGCAGTGGCGCGCTGGCGCAGTCATCATCCCCTGGTGCGCACCCTGGTGTTTGGCGGCCGCCACAGCCTGTTCATCTATATGGTTCATCAGCCGCTGTTTTTCGCCGTGCTGGCACTGATTTTAATGCTCTGAGTGGCATGCTATGGTAAGGCCATGAAATTGAATGTGGACTGGAACAAGTCGTTGGAACTGCTGACCCAGGAGCCCCTGCTGCGGCGTCTCAGCCAAGCGGTGAATCTGCTGCTGATCCTCTTGCTGGCCTCCACCATCGCGGAACTCACCTGGAAGCTGCTGCCCGCTCCGCCCCTGGCGGCACCGCCGCTGTTCAGCACGGCGGGTGGCTTGCGGCCGGCATCCCCGGCCGCTGAGTCTGGTGGAGGGGATATTGCCGCGCTCCATCTCTTTGGCGACAAGGTATCGCAGTCGGCCGCCATGGCGCGGCCGCTGGAGGTGCCGGAGACCCGGCTGCAACTGGTGTTGCGGGGTGTGTTTGCCTCCGCTGATCCCACCGCCGCCGGGGCCATCATTGCAGAGCGTAACGGCAAGGAGTCTTTCTATGGCGTCGGTGACCAGTTGCCGGGGGGCGCCGTGCTCAAGGAGGTGTACAAGGACCGCATCGTGCTGTTGCGCGGCGGGCGCCTGGAAACCCTGCGCATGCCCCGGGAAGGCGCTGCCAAGGGTGGCCGCCAGGGGCGGCAGTCCGCGCGGGGCGGGCGAGGCAGCGCCACCAACACGTCTTCCCTGCGGGAACTGCGTGACATGGTGCTGGACAATCCTCAGCAACTGGCGGACAAGGTGCGGCTGAGACCGCATAGCGAAGGGGGGCGCATGGTGGGCTATCAGGTCCGTCCCGGCAGGGATGCCCAGTTCCTGTCCCGCTTGGGTTTGCAGCCCGGCGATGTGGTTACCGCGGTCAACGGCATTAGGCTGGATTCACCAGCCAGGGGCCTGAGCATTCTGCGTAACCTGGCCAAGAGCAGCCGGGTGCGCCTGGAGATCAAGCGCAACGGGGTTCCCCAGACTATCGACCTGGATGTCAACCAGTAGGCCTTGTGGCGGCGGAGAAAATCGCCTAGAATACGCGATCTTTCGTTGGACGCACCTCCGTGGCGCGTTTCTGAAGATCATTGACGAGGTAATGCGCAGATGAAGCCGGGCATACATCCAGCTTATGAAGAGATCACCGTGACCTGTGGTTGCGGTAACAGCTTCACGACCCGTTCCACCGCCGGACGCGATTTGCACCTGGACGTCTGTTCCAAGTGCCATCCTTTCTACACCGGTAAACAGAAGCTTGTCGATACCGCAGGCCGGGTGGACAAATTCAAGCAGAAATACGGCAGGAAGAACTGACCGCAGTCGCTGCC
>CAYRLE010000008.1:20736-49881 GCA_964425105.1 uncultured Gammaproteobacteria bacterium
ACAGGCAGTGTAACAGGCAGTGCAAAAGGGCGCACCCGGGGGTGCGCCCTTTTCTTTTGCAGGGCAACCGGGCGCCTGCCTGCCCTGCTGCTGTTCTTGCTCCTGTTGCCGGGCGCCAGCGAAGCGGCCGACGCCGACTGTGCTCCTGACCGTATCGATGAGTATGTGCGCGTCAAGCGGGTACACGACGGCGATACCGTGCAGTTGGCGGACGGCCGCCACGTGCGCCTGATCGGCCTCAATACCCCGGAACTGGGGCGCGACGGCAGGGCGCCGGAGCCTCTGGCGGAGGCCGCCCGCGATGCCCTGCGCCGGCTGCTGGCGGGGAACCCGCGCATCGCCCTGCGCTATGACCGCGACCGGCGCGACCGCTACGGGCGCACCCTGGCCCATCTGTTCCTCCCTGACCGGCGCAGCGTCACTGCCTGGCTCATTCGCCAAGGCTATGCCCCCGTGGTGGTGGTGCCGCCCAATGTGTGGCACCAGGCCTGCTATCAGCGCAACGAGGCCCAGGCCCGGCGCCAGGGGCGTGGCATCTGGGCCCTGGACTATTTCCGTCCCCTGCCCGCCGACTCGCTGCAGGGCGTCACGGGCTTCCGCTTCATCAGCGGCCGGGTGGCGCGGGTGGCAGAGAGCCGGCGCTCCATCTGGCTGAACCTGGAAGGCGGTGCCGCCCTGCGCATCGCGCGCAAGGACCTGGTGTACTTTCCCGATTTCGATCCCAGCCGTTATCAGGGGCGGCGCATCGTGGCCCGGGGCTGGATCTACCGCTATCGCGGCCGCTCCACCCTGCAGATCCGCCACCCCTTCTCCCTGCGCCTGCTGCCCTGATGGCTGTGACCTGGCCAATTGCTTGATAAGCCGCTGGAATTTGGCGGCTCTCCACGGCGCTGGCGTTCGCGTGAAAAAACGCTGTTCAGACAATCGCTTGCAGAAAGCGGCGCTTTCGCGGATAATTCAATGTTCTTTGAAGGCCTGAAAACCCTTCCCTTGTTGTGTGTTTGAGTATCCCATCAGCTGACATTGAAGAGACTATGACCGAAGAACGCAAAAAAGCCGCCCTGGAATATCACGCCCGTCCCACCCCTGGCAAGATCGCCATGGCCATCACCAAGCCCTGCATGACCCAGGATGACCTGGGGCTGGCCTATACCCCGGGTGTCGCCGAGCCGGTGCGGGCTATCGCAGAGCAGCCCGAAGCGGCCTACCGCTATACCACCAAGGGCAATCTGGTGGCGGTGATCACCGACGGCAGCGCGGTGCTGGGCCTGGGCAACGTGGGTGCCCTGGCCAGCAAGCCGGTCATGGAGGGCAAGGGGGTGCTGTTCAAGAAGTTCGCCGATATCGATGTCTTCGACATCGAAGTGGATGCCGACACGCCTCAGGATTTCATCGACACCGTGGCGCGCATCGCCCCCACCTTCGGCGGCATCAACCTGGAGGACATCACGGCGCCGCGCTGTTTCGAGATCGAGGAGACGCTCAAGGCGCAGCTGGACATCCCGGTGTTCCACGACGACCAGCACGGCACCGCGGTGATCATCGCTGCCGCCCTGCTCAACGCCCTGGATCTGCAGGGCAAGACCCTGGCGGGTGCCAAGATCGTCTGTCTCGGGGCCGGCGCCGCCGGCATCGCCTCCATGCGCCTGTTGACTGCCATGGGCGCCAGCCGCGAGAACATCCGTTTGCTGGACCGCGGCGGGGTGATCCACACGGGCCGCGATGACATCAACGTCTATAAGCGCGAATTTGCGGTGGCCACGGCAGAGCGCAGCCTGATGGATGCCATGCATGGCGCCGATGTCTTCATCGGCCTCTCGGGTCCCAACCTGGTGACGCCGGAGATGGTGCGCGCCATGGCGTCGCGCCCCATCGTCTTCGCGCTCTCCAACCCCGATCCGGAGATCGATCCCAAGCTGGCGCGCGCGGTGTGTGACGAGATCATCATGGCCACGGGGCGCAGCGACTATCCCAACCAGGTCAACAACGTGCTGGGTTTTCCCTTCATCTTCCGCGGTGCCCTGGACGTCAGGGCCGCCGCCATCAATCAGGAGATGCTCATCGCCTCGGTCCATGCCCTGGCGAACCTGGCCCGCGAGCCGGTGCCCCAGGAAGTGCTCAGCGCCTATTGCCTGGATCATCTGGAGTTCGGCAGTGGATACATCATCCCCAAGCCCCTGGACCCGCGCCTCATCGATCATGTGCCGCCCGCCGTGGCCCATGCCGCCGTCACCTCCGGCGTGGCGCGCCGCGATTATCCGGCCTTCTACCCCCGTCACGAGGACGTCCTGGTGGAAGCCTGCGCCTGAGCGCCGCCGCTGTCAATCCGCCAGCCAATCCCTTATAGTGAGATCCCGCAACAGGCCCATGCCCGCAGCCCGCTGAGAGGCTCCGGCCTGGAGCCGGGGCCAAGTCTCGGGTTCAGATAAATTTTAATCGGGCCGATGTCTTGTTCATCTTCATCAGAGCCGGGGTTCCCCGCAGGAAAATCCCCGGCGAAGACCCAGCAGAGACAAGGAGCAGCCATGAAAAAGATAACCATCATCGGTGCCGGCCGTGTGGGAGAATCGGCCGCCCAGATTCTGGCCAATGAAGAGCTCGCCCACGAGGTGGTGCTCATCGATATCCGCGAGGGCGTGGGCCGGGGTACGGCCCTGGATATCCAGGAATCCGCCACCCTGTTCGGCTTCGACACCCGGGTCAGCGGCGATGAGGATCCGGCCGCCATGGCCGGCTCGGACATCGTCATCGTCACCGCTGGCCTGCCGCGCAAACCGGGCATGTCGCGCTCCGATGTGCTGGATGCCAACCTCGGCATTATCCGCGGCATCACCGAAGACATCCAGCGCCATGCGCCGGACGCCATCGTCATCATGGTCACCAATCCGGTGGATGTGCTCACCTATGCAGTGTGGAAACAGACCGGCTGGGCGCGCAACCGGGTGTTCGGCCTGTCCGGCGTGCTGGATGCGGCGCGCATGGCCAGTTTCATTGCCCTGGAGACCGGCTTTTCCATCAAGGACATCACCACCCTGGTGCTGGGCGGTCATGGCGACTCCATGGTGCCCATGAGCCGCTACACCACCATCAACGGCATTCCCATCGCCAATTTTCTCAGTGACGAACAGGTGGCGCGCATCGTGGAGCGCACCCGCAACGGCGGTGCCGAGATCCTGTCCCTGAAGAAGACCAGCAGCGCCAACGATTCACCGGCCGCCGCCGTGGCCACCATGGTGGATGCGGTGAGCAAGGACCGCAAACGGGTGCTGCCCTGTGTGGCCATTCTCGATGGCGAGTACGGTGAGCGCGATCTGGCCATCGGTGCGCCGGTGGTGCTCGCCCACGAGGGCATGAAGCAGGTGGTGGAACTGGAACTGAGCGCGGAGGAGGTGCGCCAGTTCGCGGACTCCGTCGCCCAGGTGCGCAAGGACCTCAGCGCAGTCTCCTGAACTGATTCCATCGCCCCAGCCGGCCGCCGGCCGGTGTATTCTTGAAATTTCCGGAACGGAGGGAAAAATGGCACGCGATACCGTCACCATTATCGACAATGCAACAGGCAGGCGCATGGAGTTGGAGGTGCGGCACGGCACTCTGGGGCCGCCCGCCATGGATATCAGCAAGCTGTATCGCGAGTTCGGTTATCTGACCTATGACCCCGGCTTCCAGTCCACCGCCAGCTGCAGCAGCGGCATCACCTATATCGACGGCGACCAGGGGGTGCTCCTGTACCGCGGCTACCCCATCGAGCAGCTGGCGGAAAAGAGCAGCTTCCTGGAAGTGGCCTATCTCATGCTCTACAGCGAGCTGCCTTCCCAGGAACGGCTGGAGGCCTTCACCCAGACCATCGCCAAGCACACCATGATCAAGGAGAGCCTGAAGAGTTTCTATCAGGGCTTCTATCACGATGCCCATCCCATGGCCAGCATGGTGGGCGTGGTGGGTTCGCTGTCCGCCTTCTATCACGACTCCACGGACATCCACGATCCCGCGAGCCGCGAGTTGGCGGCCCTGCGCATGGTGGCCAAGATGCCCACCATCGCCGCCGGCTGCTACAAGTATTCCATCGGCGAGCCCTTCATCTATCCGCGCAACGATCTCAGTTACTGCGGCAATCTGCTGCACATGATGTTCTCCGTGCCCACCGAGGACTATGCGCTGGATCCGGTGGCGGAGAAGGCGCTGGACATGATCTTCATCCTCCATGCCGATCACGAACAGAACGCCAGCACCGCCACCGTGCGCCTGGCAGGCAGTTCCGGCGCCAATCCCTTCGCCTGCATCTCCTCCGGGATCACCGCGCTGTGGGGCCCCGCCCACGGCGGTGCCAACGAGGCGGTGCTGAAGATGCTGGCGGAGATCGGCAGCGTCGACAACATCCCCAAGTACATCGCCAAGGCCAAGGACAAGAACGATCCCTTCCGCCTCATGGGCTTCGGCCACCGGGTGTACAAGAACTACGATCCGCGCGCCAAGATCATCCGTGAGATGTGCTATCAGGTGCTGGAGAAATTCGACGACGCCAACGACCCCATGTTCGAGCTGGCCATGCGCCTCGAGGAGATCGCCCTGCGCGACGAGTACTTCATCGAACGCAAGCTCTACCCCAACGTGGACTTCTATTCCGGCATCATCTACAAGGCCCTGGGCATTCCGGTGAACATGTTCACCGTGATGTTCGCCATCGCCCGTACCGTGGGCTGGGTGGCCCAGTGGATGGAGATGATTGCCGAGCCCGACCAGCGCATCGGGCGGCCGCGTCAGATCTACACCGGCCACCCCATGCGTGATTACACACCGCTGGAGCGGCGTTAGGAGAGGGTTGAGTGTGAGGCGTAAGGAGTGAGGGGTGAGGCGTTGCCCCCTGGGTTGCCAGCCATGCAATCCTCACACCTCACACCTCACACCTCACACCTCAGAACAACTGCTCCGGAATCTCGTTGTCCACCGTCTTGCCGCCGCTCTTGGTCTGGCGAACCTGTGTCCGGGGCTCGGCGTAGCGCTGCGGCACCAGCTGGCTGCGAAAGGTTTCAAAGATGGTGCGTTTCTGGTGGGAACTGGCGCGCAGTCCTGTGGCGGGGTCGATGCGCACCGTCACCAGGCCCGGTGGCCGCAGCAGGGGTTTCTCGGGGACGCCCTGCAGGGCGTCTTTCATGAAGGCGATCCACATGGGCAGGGCGGCGCGGCTGCCCGTTTCCCGGTTGCCCAGGGAGCGGGTCTTGTCGAAGCCCACCCAGCTGATGGTGACCAGGTCCTGGTTGAAACCCGCGAACCAGGCATCACGCTGGTCATTGGTGGTGCCGGTCTTGCCGGCGATATCCTTGCGCCCCAGGCTGCGGGCCCGACGCCCGGTGCCGCGGCGGATCACCTCCCGCATCATGGATGTCATGAGATAGGCGTTTTCCGGCGAGATGACCTGTTCCGCGTGGTTCTCCGGCGCTGTCTCCGCAGCCACGGTATCTTCCGCTGTGCGCACTGTGACGGTGGCCGGCGTCTCCTGATCGGTGTCTGTTGCGCATTCCCGGCACGCGGTGGCGGGGTGGGCCTCCATGACGACTTCCCGATCGGGTCCCAGGATGCGTGCTATATAGTAAGGTGCCACCCGGTAGCCACCGTTGGCGAACACCGTGTAACCCTGTGCCAGCTGCAGGGGGGTGATGGCGCCACTGCCCAGGGCCAGTGAGAGGTTATGTGGCAGTTTTTCCACGGGAAAGCCAAAGCGGGCGATGTAGTCCAGGGTGTAATCGATACCGATGGCACGCAGCAGCCTGATGGAGACCAGGTTGCGGGATTTCACCAAGGCCTCGCGCAGCCGGGTGGGGCCAAAGAACTTGCCGCTGTAGTTTTCCGGTCGCCAGGCGCTCTCCAGCCCCGGGTCATCGAAGACCACCGGGGCATCGTTGATGATGCTGGCGGCGGTGAAGCCTTTCTCTAGGGCGGCGGAATAGATGAAGGGCTTGAAGCTGGAGCCGGGCTGGCGGCTGGCCTGGGTGGCGCGGTTGAATTTGCTGCGCCGGAAGTCGAAACCGCCGCCCAGGGCGGCAATGGCGCCGTCATCCGGTCTCAGGGCTACCAATGCCCCCTCCACCGCGGGTAGCTGGGCAAGCCGCCACTGCTCCTGGTCTTGTTCCTTAACGCGAATGATGTCTCCTTCCTGGAGGATCTCCGTGGCCTGGGCCGGTGGCGGGCCCAGATGATTGTCGTCGCGGTAGGGGCGGGCCCAGGAGAGGCCCTGCCAGTCGATCTGGATCAGGCGTTCGTCGGGGAGCAGAACCGTGGCGTCCCTTTGCCCCACGCTGACTACCAGGCCGGGAAACAGGTCGCCCAGGATGGGGCGCCTGCGCAACACGTCGCTCAATGCGGTGGCGTCCTTGAGTGCCGTCAGATCGATGTGGGCCTCTGCGCCGCGATAGCCGTGGCGCAGATCATAGTCCAGCAACGCCTTGCGCAGGGCCCTGTTGGCGGCCTGCTGCAGCCGTGAATCGATGGTGGTGATGACCTTGAAGCCGGCGGTGTAGGCCAGTTCACCGTATTGTTGCAGCATCTGATGGCGCACCATTTCCGCCACATAGGCGGTTTCCACCTCGATGTTCAGGCCATGGAGCCGGGCATGGTCCACTTCGCTGCTGGCCTGGCGGAATTGCTGTTCATCGATATAGCCCAGTTTGCGCATGCGCCTCAGCACATAGTCGCGTCGCTGCAGGGCCCGTTGCGGGTTGGCCAGTGGGTTGTAACGGGAAGGGGCCTTGGGCAGGCCGGCGATCATGGCCATCTGAGCGAGGCTCAACTGATCCGGCGGCACGCCATAATAGGTCTGGGCGGCAGCGGCGATACCGTAGGCGCGGTTGCCGAGGTAGATCTTGTTGAGGTAGAGCTCGAGGATCTCTTCTTTGCTCAGTTCCCGTTCGATCTTGAGGGCCAGAAAGACTTCGCTGAGCTTGCGCAGGTAGGTCTTTTCACTGCTCAGAAAAAAATTACGCGCCACCTGCATGGTGATGGTACTGCCGCCCTGGGTCTTCTCGCCGGTACGGATGAGATTGACCACGGCACGCAGAATGCCGTGGTAGTCGACGCCGGGATGCTGGAAGAAGCGGTCGTCCTCGGCGGCGAGGATAGCCTGGATCATCAGGTCGGGTGTTTCATAGAAACGGATGGGGGTGCGCTTCTTTTCTCCAAATTCGGCAATCAGTTTCATGTCGCGGCTATAGATGCGCAGCGGCACCTGGAGGCGGATGTCCTTGAGCGTCTCGATGGAGGGCAGGTTGGGGGCGATGTAGATGTAGCTGCCAAGGGTCAGCAGCAGGCCGAGCAGGGTGGCGCCGCCAGCCGCCAGCAGCCCCCATTTTAAGAGTTTGCGCGTCAATGTCATGTCACTGGGAAATTGAGAAGTCGGTCATGAAAATGGCTGTGAAAGCGGCCGCGAAGAGAAATTTATCCATCCAGTATAAAACTTTTTGCAGAATCGGACGATAACATCACAGGTGAGCAGAAGAACATTGTCATTTAAAACATTACTACCTATAGTTGACAGCCGAAAGAGTATACCAAAACGGCAACAGTTTTCCCGTTCTGGGATGAAGGGACCTTATGAATTTCCAATTGTTCAATAAGTCCGCCCCGCCGCTGATCGGCCTGGATATCAGTTCCACGTCGGTGAAACTGCTGGAGTTGGGACAGAGTGGCAACCGTTACCGGGTGGAAAGCTATGCCGTGGTGCCCTTGCCGGAGAACGCCGTCGAAGAAAAGAACATCGCCGATGTCGAGGCAGTGGGCGGGGCCATCAAGCGCGCCGTGAGCCGCGCCGGCACCCGCACCAAGCAGGCAGCCGTGGCCGTGGCCGGATCGGCAGTGATCACCAAGATCATCTCTATGCCCGCCAACGTGTCCGATGACGACATGGCCGACCAGATACAGCTGGAGGCCGATCAGTATATCCCCTATCCCATGGAGGAAGTGAACCTGGACTTCGAGGTGCTGGGGCCTTCCGAGAAGAGCGAGGACATGGTGGACGTACTGCTGGCCGCCTCGCGCAGCGAAAACGTGGATATTCGCGTGGCCGCCCTGGAACTCGGCGGGTTGACGGCGAAGATCGTCGATGTGGAGGCCTTTGCCATGGAAGCGGCCTTTTCCCTCCTCGGCCACCAGTTGCCGGACAATGGCGTGGGCAAGACCATCGCCGTGGTGGATGTGGGCGCCACCATGACTACCCTCAGCGTCTCCCACGACTTCAAGGTGATCTACACCCGCGAGCAGGTCTTCGGTGGCAAGCAACTCACCGACGAGATCATGCGCCGTTACGGGCTGTCCTATGACGAGGCCGGGCTGGCCAAGAAGCAGGGGGGGCTGCCCGACAATTATGAGCCGGAAGTGCTGCAGCCTTTCAAGGATGCCATGATTCAGCAGGTGAGCCGCTCCCTGCAGTTTTTTTTCTCCTCCAGTCAGCACAACAGCGTGGACCATATCGTGCTGGCGGGTGGTTGCGCCGCTATAGCGGGGGTGGATGCCATGATCGAGGACAAACTGGGTATCACCACTTCAGTGGCCAATCCATTTGCCAATATGTCGCTCACCTCGCGTATCAAGCCGGAAGGCATCCGTGGTGACGCCTCTTCGCTGATGATCTCCTGCGGGCTTGCACTGAGAAGGTTTTCGGAACGATGACTTGTATCAATCTGTTACCGTGGCGTGAGACGCGGCGTAAGGAGCAACAGCGGCAATTCTTTGCCATTGCCGGGGGCGCCGCGCTGGTCATGGCCGCTGTCGTTTTCTATATCCATGTCTATATCGGCGGCCTCATCGATCATCAGAACCAGCGCAACAATTTCCTCGAGGGCGAGATCGCCATGGTGGATCGCAAGATCGCCGAGATCAAGGAGTTGAAGTCGGAGAAGCAGAAACTGTTGGCGCGCATGAACATCATTCAGCAACTCCAGACCCGGCGTCCCGAGATCGTGCACCTCTTCGACGAACTGGTGAAGAGCATTCCGGGCGGTATCTATCTGACCCGTGCCCAGCAGCAGGGCACAGTCATAACCCTCGAGGGGGTCGCACAGTCCAATGCCCGGGTCTCGTCCTTCATGAGAAATCTGGATGAATCCGAGTGGTTCGAGAACCCCCGCCTGGAGGTGATCGAGGCCAATGACAAGAATAGGATACGCACCAGCCGTTTTGTGCTCACGGTCAAACAGAGCAACCGTAGTGAGGCAATCGGCGGGCAGGCGGAAGCAGAATCATGAAGATCAATCTCGAGGAACTGAAGAACATCGATTTCAACGATGTCGCCAGATGGCCCTTATGGCTCAAGGTGACGGCGGTCATCGTGTTGTGTCTGGCGGTTCTTGGCAGCGGTCTCTGGTTCGACACCCGCAGCCAGCTGGCGTCCTTGGAGACGGCCCAGAACAAGGAGCAGGAATTGAAAGGGGTGTTTACGCGCAGGGCCCACCAGGCGGCCAATCTGCCGGCCTACCGCGCCCAGATGGAAGAGATGAAGCGCTCTTTCGGTGCCATGCTGCGCCAGTTGCCCAGCAAGACCGAAGTGGCGGAGTTGCTGGTTGATATCTCGCAGACCGGCCTGGAAAACGGCCTGGAGTTCGAGCTCTTCAAGCCGGAAAAGGAAAAGCCGGCGGAGTTCTATGCCGAACTGCCAATCAAGATCAAGGTGACCGGACGCTACCATCAGTTCGGCCAGTTCGTCAGTGACGTGGCTGCCCTGTCGCGCATCGTGACTCTGCACAACTTTACCATCACGCCACTAAAGGACAAGGAACAGGATGCCCTGACTATGGAAGTGACCGCCAAAACCTACCGTTATCTGGAAGAAGGCGAAGGCGAGACAGAAGAAACCGACAAGAAGGCAGGTGTTTGATGTCATGCGCTAACAGACGACAGCGAAAGAGCCGGCGGCCAGCCCCCAGCTGGCAAGCTCTGCTGGGCATGGTGTTTATGTTGCTCCTCTCGGCCTGCAGCAACCACGGCCTTGGCGATCTGGAGCAGTTCGTCAATGAGGCTCGGATGAAAAAGGGCAAGGTGGAACCCTTACCGGAGTTCAAGCCCGCCGAGACTTATGTTTACAATGTCGCTCAGCTGAAGGATCCCTTCGAGACCTGGAAGTCCGAGGTCAAGGCGAACAAAGCGGTGAACAAGATGATTTCCGGGATCCGCCCCAATGTCAACCGCAGCAAGGAGGTGTTGGAGAATTATCCCCTGGACACCCTGCGCCTGATCGGTTCGGTTGAATACAAAGCAGAGCACTGGGGGCTGGTGAAAGCGCCCGATGGCATCATCTATCGGGTCAAGCCCAATAATTACCTGGGCCAGAACTACGGCAAGGTTATCCAGGTGACAGAGAACAAGCTGGTGTTGACGGAAATCGTGCCCGATGGCCTGGGTGGCTGGGAGGAGCGACAGACCACGCTGTCCATCAACGAAAATGAATGATCCCAAATACGGGGGTTGATTATGGGCTGGCTTGCAAAGCGGATACACAATAACGACGGGATGAGCATGATGAAATCGACATTGATCGGGATTTGGCACAGTCTGCTGGCAGCGCTTCTTGCTTGCCTGCTGCCTGTGACGGCCATGGCGGCGGTGACAGCGCCCCGGCATGTTCTGGATGATATCGATTTCTTGGCACTGCCGGGCAATCGGGTGCAGATCAGACTGCATTTCTCCGGTGAAGCGCCGCCTGAAAAACCCCTGAGCTTTACCATCGACAATCCGGCGCGGATCGCCCTCGACTTCCCCCAGACCAGCAGCAAGGTGCCCAAGCGCTTGAACATCGGCGTCGGGGTGGCGCGCAGCCTCAATGCCATTCAGGCCCGGCGCCGTACCCGGGTGGTGTTGAATCTGGACCGCATGGTGCCCTATGAAACCCGCGTCGAGGGCAACGATCTCTACCTCATCCTGGGCAGCGCAGCCCCTGCGGCCCTGGCTGAAGAGGAGGCCAGCCCCGTGTTTCCGGCAGAGAAGAGCGGACCCGCAGCGGGCGCGGCGAGCATCGAAAATATCGATTTTCATCGCGGTCCCAATGGTGAGGCACGGGTCGTGGTGACCCTCAGCGATCCCTCCATCGCCGTCAATGTGCAGCAGGCGGCCAATCGTGTCATCGTGGATTTCATCGGCGCCACCCTGCCCGGCGAGCTTGAGCGGCGCATGGATGTGACAGACTTCGCCACCCCTGTGACGCTCATCGACAGTTTCCGCAAGGATGGCAATGTCCGTCTGGTGGTGGAAAACCATGGCAAATTCGAGCACCTTGCCTATCAGTCCAATGAACTGTTCACCCTGGAAGTGAAGCCGGTGACGCCCGAGGAGGAGGCCCTGGTGCGCCTCAAACAGCCGGAATACACGGGTGCCAAACTGTCCCTCAATTTCCAGGATATCGAGATCCGTTCCGTCTTGCAGCTGATCGCCGATTTCACCAATATGAATCTGGTGACCAGCGACTCCGTGCAGGGCAATGTCACCCTGCGCCTGAAAAACGTGCCCTGGGATCAGGCCCTGGACATCATCCTCAAGACCAAGGGCCTGGCCATGCGCAAGACCGGCAATGTGATCCTGGTGGCGCCCAGCGAGGAAATCACGGCGCGCGAAAAACAGGAACTGGAATCCCAGCAGAAGGTCAAGGAGCTGGCGCCGCTGTTTACCGATCTGCTGCAGGTGAATTACGCCAAGGCGGAGGATATCGCCAGCCTGCTCAAGGCCGAGGAGAATTCCCTGCTCTCGGAGCGCGGCAGCGTGACCGTGGACGAACGTACCAACACCCTGCTGGTGCGCGATACCGCGGAGAAGCTGGACGAGATCCGCCGCCTGGTGACCAAGCTGGATATCCCCGTGCGCCAAGTGCTGATCGAGTCGCGCATCGTCGTGGCCCGCAACGACTTCAGCCGCGACCTGGGCGTCAGATTCGGCTTCTCCGGGGTGGAGGAGTTCAACAACGATACCACCGGTTTCGTGTCCGGTAACCTGTCCGGGACCGACGGCATGGTGAGTTCTGCGCCGCCACCCATCACTCTGCCGGGACTGGACAACCGCCTCAACGTCAACCTGCCGGTGAACAATCCTGCCGGCCAGATCGCCTTTGCCGTGCTGGGTTCGGATTTCCTGGTGGATCTGGAGTTGTCCGCCATGCAGGCGGAGGGTGAAGGCGAGGTGATTTCCAGTCCGCGCGTCATCACCGCCAATCAGTCCGAAGCGCTGATCGAACAGGGCACGGAAATCCCCTATCAGCAGGCCACCTCCAGCGGCGCAACCTCGGTGTCCTTCAAGAAGGCGGTGCTGAGTCTCAAGGTGACCCCGCAGATCACGCCCGATGACCGCATCATCATGGACCTCCAGGTCAACAAGGACAACAAGGGCGAGGTGTTCCAGGGCATTCCCAGCATCGATACCCGCGAGGTGCAGACCCAGGTGCTGGTGAACAATGGTGAAACCGTAGTATTGGGCGGCATCTATGAGCAGACCCGCAACAACACGGTCAACAGTGTGCCCTTCCTGGGCGACCTGCCGCTGATCGGTGCCCTGTTTCGCCAGACCACCAAGCAGGACGACAAGCGGGAATTGCTGATCTTCATCACACCCAAGATCCTCAAGGAAGGACTGGACTTGCGCTGAGGCAGTCTTGCTCCCGTTTCAGGTCGGCGGCACAGGCGTCCTGTGCCGCCGACAGTAAATGCTCAAGCGGCTTTTGCCGGGCGCTGCCCTACCAAGAAATAGCCCCTTAGAAATGAGGGTGGGCAGCGCACACCATGTACGTCTTCATTAAATAAATAATCCAGTAAGTAACCCCCCAGAATTTTTCTGCCGGCAATGGCGCCGACCTGTGTTCTTTGCTAAAGGAAATGACCTCAGCAGTCGAAATCATTCATTGAGGTATGACTTTGCCTGTGAACAAGCGGCTACGCCCAGCTGATGCCGGGACACCCGATAGCGACCGATTGGAGTTCGTCGATATGATCAAATCATTCAGGATCATTGCCCTGTCAATAATGACCGCCCTGCTCGCAGGCTGCCTGTCCACTGACAACAGCTTTGTTGCAGATTCAGGCGCCACTGGCGCTGCATCTTCTGTCGCTTCGGTCCTGCTCCTGGTCAGTTCCCCACAACTGGGTTCCAGTGGCGCGGACACCGTCACTGTCACCGCCATCGTCAAAGACAGTTCCAATCTGGTAGTGGATCAGGTGCCGGTGGTATTTACTGCAGACAGTGGTTCCCTGACCGTGACCCAGGGGACGACGGACAGTTCTGGCCAGGCTATCGCCACCCTCTCCCCCAGCGGTGATTTCACCAACCGCACCATTACGGTGACGGCCAGCGCCGGCTCTGTCACGCAGAGCACTACCGTGGACGTGACGGGAACCGCCTTGGCCATCAGTGGCGAGAACTCGGTGACCATCAATGACTCGGTGACCCTGACCATCACTCTCACGGATTCCGACAACAAGGCCATTGCCAACAAGACCGTGACGGTTTCCTCCTCCCTGGGCAATACCCTGAGCGCCAGCACCCTGACCACCAACTCGGCCGGTCAGGTGCAGGTGACGGTGACCGCCGACAATGCCGGCAGCGATACCATCAGTGCCTCGGCTCAGGGGGCCACCGTCAGTCACACGCTGACTATCTCTGCCGACCAGTTCCAGATCACCTCGCCGGCGGTCGATGCGGACATCGATCTGGCTACCTGCAGTCAGATTCAACTCAGCTGGCAGAGCGGCGGTGTGCCCAACAGCGGCCAGACCGTCAATTTCTCGGCCACCCGCGGCACCATTTATTCCGACAGCGCCTGCACCACCACGGGCTCCTCGGCGGTCACCGACGCCAGCGGTGTGGCCACGGCCTATATCAAGTCCAGCAATGCCGGCCCTTCGGCGTTGACCGCCTATGTCACCAGTGGGCCATCCACCAGCAAGAACATCAATTTCGTCGCCACTACCGCTGCCAGTATCGATCTGCAGGTGGACAATGCCACCATCGGTCCCAACGACGGCTCCCAGACCACTCAGCAGCAGGCCACCATCACCACCACCGTCCGTGACCCCAACAACAACCTGGTGAAGGGCAAGGTGATCCGTTTCTCCATCACCCAGGACAATAGTGGTGGCTCCCTGACCACTGCCACCGCCACCACCGACGCCCTGGGCCGTGCCAGCACCACTTATGTGTCCTCCGCCGCCACCACGGCCAAGAATGGCGTGGAGATCACCGCCTGGGTGGAGGATACCCCCTCGGTCATCGGCACCATCAATCTGACGGTGGCCAAGTCCGAATTGTTCGTGCGCCTGGGCACCGGCAACAAGATCAACCTGGTGGGCGATACCCAATACAGCATCCCTTACACGGTGATCGTGACGGATGCCAGCGGCAACCCGGTGAGCACCAATGTGAACATCTCCGTCAATCCCGAGCAGTTTGCCAAGGGTTTCTGGGAGGTGGTGGGTACCAACACCTTCTGGACCCAGAATGTACAGGCCACCTGTGCCAGTGAAGATGCCAATGAAAACGGTATTCTCGATACGGGCGAGGATATCAATGGCAATGGCACCATCGAACCCGGCAACATCGCCAGCGTGCCCAGCACCGTCACCACGGGCAGCGATGGCACCTTCGAGTTCGGTATCGTCTATCCCCGTGAGTATGCGCGCTGGGTCTATGTGCGCCTGACCGCCAGCACCGGTGTAGTGGGTACCGAGTCACAGCATACGGTGCGCTTCTGGGTGGAGATCGCGTCTACGGATACCGATGATGTCAGTGTGGCGCCACCGGGAGTGAACAGCCCCTTTGGCGTAGCAACAGGCTGCACCAACACCAACTGAACTGTTGGTAAATCTCGCGACTCAAGGGCCCCTCGGGGCCCTTGTGCTTGAGGCTGCCACCCCTGCCATTGATTTCCCCCCTCAACTCTGGCATATCTCCCAGCCATGGATAAGGCCGCCAATATTTTTCTCATCGGACCCATGGGCTCGGGAAAGACCACTATCGGGCGCCAGCTGGCCAAGGCCCTGGACAAGACCTTTGTGGACAGCGATCATGAAATCGAGGCGCGCACCGGCGCCGATATCCCCTGGATCTTCGATATCGAGGGGGAGGCCGGTTTTCGCCAGCGCGAGCAGGCGGTGCTCGATGAACTGACCCGGCGCCAGGGTATCGTATTGGCCACCGGCGGCGGCGCCGTGCTCTCGGCAGAGAACCGCCGCCATCTCGCCGAGCGGGGTATCGTGATCTATCTGCGCACCTCCATCGACCAGCAACTGCGCCGTACCGCCAAGGACCGCAACCGTCCCCTGTTGCAGAATGGAGACCCGCGCGCCAAGCTGGAGGAATTGCTGGCACAGCGCGATCCCCTCTACCGGGAAATTGCAAATATCATCGTGGATACCGATAATCGTTCTATCCGCAGCACGGTCAACACGAT
Source organism: uncultured Gammaproteobacteria bacterium (assembly GCA_964425105.1). Lineage (GTDB taxonomy): Bacteria > Pseudomonadota > Gammaproteobacteria > SZUA-140 > SZUA-140 > S012-109. The sequence goes on from CAYRLE010000008.1 coordinate 36,146, forward strand.
CCTGAAACGATTGCGGCAACTGCCCGACCCCGCCGTTTCCTGAGGCGGCTGCTCCGGCCCATGACAAAAGACAGACAGATGAAGACATTGCGGGTTGAACTGGGCGAGCGCAGCTATCCCATCTATATCGGCGCCGGCCTGCTGGATCACCGGGAACTGCTGGCGTCCCATATCGCCGGCAACCAGGTCATGGTGGTCAGCAACGAGACCGTCGCCCCCCTCTATATGGAGCGTCTGCGCCCCTTGCTGGCGGGCTATCAGTGGGAGCAGGTGATCCTCCCCGACGGCGAACAGTACAAGACCCTGGAGGTCCTGCAGCGCATTTTCGATGCGCTGCTTGCCGCGCGCTTCGCCCGTGACGCCACCATCATCGCTTTGGGCGGCGGGGTGATCGGCGACATGGCGGGTTTCGCCGCCGCCTGTTACCAGCGCGGCGTGCCCTTCATCCAGATCCCCACCACCCTGCTGGCCCAGGTGGATTCCTCGGTGGGAGGCAAGACGGGGGTCAACCATCCCCTGGGTAAGAACATGATCGGCGCCTTCTATCAGCCGCGCTGCGTGCTCATCGACACCGACACCCTGCGCACCCTGGACGACCGCCAGCTGCGCGCCGGCATGGCAGAGGTGATCAAGTACGGCCTGTTGCGCGATGCAGAGTTCTTCGCCTGGCTGGAAGCGCAGATGACTGCGCTGCTGGGGCGCGACGAGGCGGCGCTGGCCCATGCCATCGAGCGCTCCTGCCGCAACAAGGCGCAGATCGTCGCCGCCGATGAACGCGAGAGCGGCCTGCGCGCCCTGCTCAATCTGGGGCATACCTTCGGCCACGCCATCGAGACCGGCCTGGGGTATGGCGTCTGGCTCCATGGCGAGGCGGTGGCGGCGGGGATGTGCATGGCCGCCGAGATGTCCTGGCGCATGGGCTGGCTGACGGAGGCGGACAAGCGCCGCACCGCGGCGCTGATCCGTGCGGCGGGGTTGCCGGTGCGGGTGCCTGCGGCGTTGACGGTGGAGCGTTTTCTGGAACTGATGACCGTGGACAAGAAGGTCAAGGCGGGCCGCCTGCGCCTGGTATTGCTGCAGGGCATCGGCCAGGCGGTGTTGACCGCGGATTTCGACGAGGACGTGCTGCGGGACAGCATCGCTGCTTGTCTGAGTGATGAGTAATGGGTGAAGCGTGATGCGTGAGGTGAAGCTTTCTGGTCGCTATAAGGCGCTGGGTCTATTTCGCCTTGCGTCTTATATCTCACCTCTTCCCGATGTCCACCATCACTCATTACTCATCACTCATTACCTCTGCCCAGAGGGCGCTCTGCCTGGGGGCCGCAATGCCCTGGGACACTGAGCAACTCCTGGCCCCCTACGCCGCCACGGCGGCCAATTCCCGCGGCCGCCGCTTTGCCGAGGATGCCCCTGCCTACCGCAGCGAGTATCAGCGAGACCGTGACCGCATCGTCCACTCCGCAGCATTCCGCCGCCTGGAGTACAAGACCCAGGTGTTCGTCAATCACGAAGGCGATATGTACCGCACCCGCCTCACCCATTCCCTGGAGGTGGCACAGATCGGCCGTTCGGTGGCGCGGGTGCTGGGGCTCAACGAAGACCTCACGGAGTCCATTGCCCTGGCCCACGATCTGGGACATACCCCCTTTGGTCATGCCGGCCAGGATGCCCTCAACCGCTGCATGCAGGACTATGGCGGCTTCGAGCACAATCTGCAGTCCCTGCGGGTGGTGGACGAACTGGAGGAGCGCTATGCGGAGTTCAACGGCCTCAATCTCACCTATGAGACCCGCGAGGGTATTCTCAAGCACTGTTCAGCCGCTGTTGCCGCCACCCTCGGGGCGCTGGGTGAGCGCTTTCTGCAGCGTCGCCAGCCCAGCCTCGAGGCCCAACTCACCAATCTGGCGGATGAGATCGCCTATAACAACCACGACGTGGACGATGGCCTGCGGGCCGGCTTCATCTCCATCGAGCAACTCTGTGAGGTGCGCCTGTTCCAGGAGCAGTATGAGGCCGTGCGCCGGGTCCATCCCCGCCTCAGCGGGCGCCGCGTCATCCATGAAGTGGTGCGGCGTATGATCAACTGCCAGGTCACCGATCTCGTGGAAAGCAGTCGTGAGCGCATTCACATGGCGGCTCCCGACAGTATCGAAATGGTACGCACCGCCCCCCGGCCCTTCATCGGCTTCAGTGAGGAGATGCTGCGCATGAACCGGGAACTGAAACGCTTTCTGCGCCAGGCCCTCTACCGGCACTACCGGGTGCGGCGCATGAGCGCCAAGGCCGAGCGCATCGTCAGCGCCCTGTTCGATGCCTTCATGACAGACCCGCCCCTGCTGCCGCCGGAATATCATCACAAGCTGCGCAGCCTGGAGGCCGTGGATGGTGTTGCAGGCCGGGCCCGAGTAGTGGCAGACTACGTGGCGGGCATGACCGATCGTTTTGCCATTGGCGAGTACGAGAGGCTGTTCAATCCGACCCAGGCGACCTGAGCCGGCCTCTTCCGGGGTGCTGGAACAACCATCGACTTTATGCAGATTTATATGCAGATCACGCCATTGGATGACAGGCCGCCACGCTTCTATCAGCTGTTCCTGCAGCAGGACATGCTGGGCGGCTGGTCTGTGGTGCGGGAGTGGGGCTATCAGGGGCGCGCCGGCAAGGTGCGCCGCGAGCACCACGACACCCTGGAGGCGGCCCAGGCCGCCCTGGCGCAGGCCCGTGATGCCCAGCTGCGGCGCGGCTACCGGGTGGTGTTTACCCAAGGGGAACAGCCTGCATGAATTTCACGCCTGCTCAGCGCGCCGCAGAGGCTGGCGGTGACTACCTGGACTCCCTCGGCCTGGAGCGTGAGCCCTTTGCCTCCGCCATCGAGGAGGATTTCTATTACAGCGAGACCCAGCGCGCCAAGTGCCTGCACTTCCTGCTCCATCTGGCGCCCTACAGCGATGTGCTGTTGCTGACCGGGGAGCGGGACAGCGGCAAGAGCAGCCTGATCCAGCAATTCATCGTCCGGGCCAGCCCGGCGTGGCGCATCTGTGCCCTGGACGCCGCCGAGATTCCGGAACCCTGCCGCCTCCTGGAGGAGTTGGCGGAAGTCTTTCTCTTCGACATCTCTGATCAGCTGGAGAACAGTCTGGACAATCTCCACAAGATGCTGCGCACCTTGCACAACAGCGCCCTGGTGCCGGTACTCATCATCGATGAGGCGCATCGCCTTACCCTGCCGGTCCTGAAACTGCTGGAGCGGTTGGTGGAAAACGCCACCCCCGAAGAACGCCAGTTGTGCATCATACTGGTAGGAGAACACGAACTGGAGACCCGTCTCCTGGGCGAGGAGTTGCGTGCCCTGCGCGCCCGCGTCGGGCACTCCTTCGAACTGCCGCCCTTCGATGAGGAAGAGACGGAAAAGTATATCCGCCACCGCCTGGCCATTGCCGGCATGGGTCAGGCGGCGCCGTTCACGCCAGCACGCCTGCGGGGCATCCATGAACAGTCCGGTGGCCTGCCGGGACTCATCAATGAATATGCCCGGGAGATGTTGCGCGCCAGCATCGACAGCGCAAGCCCCGCAGCGGCCGGCGGGGAGTGGCGGCCCCCGGCCAGCGGTGGCGCATGGAAAAGCTCCTGGCGTACTCTCCTGGTGGTGGTCCTGGCGCTTGTCCTGGCGGTGGTGCTGCTGTTTCAGCAACGGATCAATCACTGGCTGGCACCGCCTGCCATCAAGCCACTGGCCGTGCAGGTCCCGCCACCGTTGGCGCCAGTCCCTGAGGCGCCTCGCAAGGTGCTGCCGGCGGCCTCGCCAGAGACAGTGGCCGGCGCCCGTGGCGATGGTGAGGAGACCGCTCCTTCCCTGCCGCAGCCGCCGTCCATGGACACCCCGCGCGCGCCGGAGGAGGCCATGGCAGCGGTCGACAGCGCAGCAACGGAGCAAAGCGACGCGGCCCCCGCCTTCTCGGCTTCCTCCCCCGAGGAGGCTGCCGTTGTAGTAGCGGAGCCCCCCGCCGCGACGCCGCCAAAAGAAGCGCCCGTGGCGCAGCCGCAGGGCATCGCCAGGGCCGGCGACTTGCAGCGCCAGGCGTGGTTGCGCTCGCGGGATCCCCGCCATTACACCCTGCAGCTCTTGGCCATGGGCCGGAGCAAGGTGCTGGCGCTGATGTCCGGTTGGGGTCTGAAGGAGGAGGGGACAGCGGCCACTTTTTATACGGGTAATGGCCAGCAGCTGCTGGCCTTGGTGTATGGCGATTACAGCAGCCGTGAGGCGGCGCAGCAGGCCGCTGCCCTGCTGGAGCAGCGTTTCCCCGGCACCCGTCCCTGGATCCGCTCTTTCGCCTCTATCCAGAAACAGTTGGATGTGGCTGCGGCACAAGAGGTGCCTGCCGGGAGCGAGGTTGCGCCTGGCGCACCGGACAATGCCCCTCCGGCCGCCGCTTCCCGCCTGCTGCGCGATGAGGCGCGCATCCTGGCGCTGGACGGCGAGCGCTACACGCTCCAGTTGATGGCCATGGACCTGGCGGCGGTGGAACGCCGGGTGCGCAGCTGGGGCATGGAGTCCGAGGTGTTGTATTACCGCACGCTGCGCGGCGACCGCGAGTTGGTGGCGGTGCTCCATGGCGACTATGCGGACCCCGAGGCGGCCCGGGCGGCGGCCCGCCAGCTCAGGCGCCGCATCCAGGGCATCTCCCCCTGGCTGCGGCGGGTGGCCGCGGTGCAGCATGCCATCCGTGTCTTCCATGCGATCCAGCGCTGAGATGCGCGCGGCGCCGCGCGCATACTCCCTGACAAGACCCGCATCCTGGCCACTCAGCGATGCCACTGAAGCAGGCTTTGTCAAGGGGCATGCTGTGGTAAATCCCCTTTTCCATCAGTTGCTTAATCCGGCCATCGGGAGAGAGCCGGGGGATCTTTTATTGAATGGCCGGGGACAGCCAAGTATAATCTGACCTCTTGCGCCTGCGTTCCGCGGCGGGCGACGCCTAACTTATTGAATAATATGAGAATTGGCGCCAATGGTGGGGTCCTGCCCCGCCGCTGTGGGCGGCTGGGGGCACCTTCTTCGCTGCCGGCAGGGCCGTGTGCCGGTATATCCAGAGACAGAACAGGGTTTGGTGAAAAGATGGAGCACAAAGGGGTTTATCTGAAACGTCCCGGCAGACAGGGTCTTTATGATCCGCGCAATGAGCACGACGCCTGCGGCGTAGGCTTCGTGGCCGACATCAAGGGACGGCGCAGTCATGCCATCATCCGTCAGGGGCTGCGCATCCTGGAGAATCTGACTCACCGCGGCGCTGTGGGCGCCGACCCCCTGGCTGGCGACGGTGCCGGCATTCTGATGCAGGTCCCCGACGGCTTCCTGCGCGAGGAGTGCGCCCTCAAGGGGGTAGAACTGCCGGCGGCCGGCGAATACGGCGTGGGCATGATCTTCCTGCCACGCCAGGAGCGCAGCCGCGCCGCCTGTGAATCCCTGTTGGAGCGCACGGTGGAGGAAGAAGGCCAGGTGCTGCTGGGCTGGCGCGACGTGCCCACCGACAACAGTGGTGTGGGCGAGAGCGTCAAGGCCGTGGAGCCGGTGATCCGCCAGATCTTTATCGCCCGTGGTCCTGAGTGCCCGGACCAGGACACCTTCGAGCGCAAGCTGTTCGTGATCCGCAAGGTGGTGGAGCATGCGGTGCGCAGCGCGGCCATGGAGGGGCACGAGACCTTCTATATTCCTTCGCTGTCCAGCCGCACTCTGTGCTACAAGGGTATGTTGCTGGCCAACCAGGTGGATGCCTATTATCCCGACCTGGTGGACGAGCGCATGGTCTCCGCCCTGGCGCTGGTGCATCAGCGTTTCTCCACCAATACCTTCCCCTCCTGGGATCTGGCTCATCCTTTCCGTATGATCGCCCACAACGGCGAGATCAACACCCTGCGCGGCAACATCAACTGGATGACGGCGCGGCGCCACTCCATGGCTTCCAAGCTGCTGGGCGAGGACCTGGAGAAGCTCTGGCCGCTGATCGCCGAGGGCCAGTCCGATTCGGCCTGCTTCGACAATGCCCTGGAACTGCTGGTGGCCGGGGGCTATTCCCTGGCCCATGCCATGATGCTGTTGATCCCCGAGGCCTGGTCGGGCAATCCCCTCATGGACGAGGAGCGCCGTGCCTTCTATGAATACCATGCCGCTCTCATGGAGCCCTGGGACGGTCCCGCGGCGGTGGCCTTCACCGACGGCCGCCAGATCGGCGCCACCCTGGACCGCAACGGCCTGCGCCCGGCACGCTATCTCATCACCGACGACGACCTGGTGGTGATGGCCTCGGAAATGGGAGTGCTGGAGGTGCCGGAATCCAAGATCGTCAAGAAGTGGCGCCTGCAGCCGGGCAAGATGTTCCTCATCGACATGGAGGCCGGGCGCATCATCGACGACGAGGAACTCAAGTCCCAGCTGGCCGCGGCCCATCCCTATCAGGAGTGGCTGGACCGCACCCAGATCCTGCTCAACAACCTGCCCGGCCGGGCCCATGCCGACCACTACGACATGGACACCCTGCTGGACCGCCAGCAGGCCTTCGGCTACACCCAGGAAGACCTCAAGTTTCTCATGACCCCCATGGCGGTGTCCGGCCAGGAGGCCATCGGCTCCATGGGCGCGGACAATCCCCTGGCGGTGCTCTCCGACCGTCCCAAGCCGCTGTTCAACTATTTCAAGCAGAACTTCGCCCAGGTCACCAATCCACCCATCGACCCCATCCGCGAGGAGTTGGTGATGTCCCTGGTATCCCTCATCGGGCCGCGCCCCAACCTGCTGGACCTGGATCAGGCCGGCAGCCACATGCGCCTGGAGGTCCATCAGCCCATCCTCACCAACGAAGACCTGGAACGCATCCGCGACATCCACAGCCACACCGAGGGTGCCTTCCGCACCCGCACCCTGGACATGTGCTATGGTGCCGAGCAGGGAGCCGCGGGTATGGCGGCAGCCTTGGAGCGCCTCTGCGAGGAGGCAGAGACGGCGGTGCGCGAGGGCTACAACATCCTCATCCTCTCCGACCGCGCTGTGGATGCGGCGCGCCTCGCCATTCCCGCCCTGTTGGCCACCGCCGCCGTGCATCACCATCTGGTGCGCGCCGGCCTGCGCACCGAGACCGGCCTGGTGGTGGAGACCGGGGCGGCGCGCGAGGTGCACCACTTCGCGGTGCTGGCGGGCTACGGGGCCGAGGCCATCAACCCCTACCTGGCCTTCGAGACCATCGCCGAGCTGCGCGACCGCTTCCCCGATGACATCGACCTCGACGAGGCCCACGGCCGTTATATCAAGGCCATCGGCAAGGGCCTGCTCAAGGTCATGTCCAAGATGGGCATCTCCACCTACCAGTCCTATTGCGGCGCCCAGATCTTCGACGCCGTGGGCTTGTCCAGCGAGTTCGTGGACAAATACTTCACCGGCACCGCCACCACCATCGAGGGGGTGGGCCTGAAGGAGGTGGCGCAAGAGGCGGTACGCTGGCACCGCGACGCCTATGGCGATGCCCTCATCTACCGCAATGCCCTGGACGTGGGCGGCGAGTACGCCTTCCGCATCCGTGGCGATGCCCATGTCTGGACCCCCGACAGCATCGCCAAGCTGCAGCATGCCACGCGCGCCAACGATGCCGCTACCTATGCGGAATATGCCCGTCTCATCAATGAGCAGAACGAGCGCCTGCTCACCCTGCGCGGCCTGTTCGCATTCAAGGAGGCCGCCCAGTCCGTGCCCCTGGAGGAGGTGGAGCCCGCCAGCGAAATCGTCAAGCGCTTCGCCACCGGCGCCATGTCCTTCGGCTCCATCTCCTACGAGGCCCACAGCACCCTGGCCATCGCCATGAACCGCATCGGCGGCAAGTCCAACACCGGCGAGGGCGGCGAGGAGCCGGAGCGCTTCAAGCCCCTGCCCAACGGCGACTCCATGCGCTCCGCCATCAAGCAGGTGGCCTCGGGGCGCTTCGGCGTCACCACCGAGTACCTGGTGAATGCCGACGACATCCAGATCAAGATGGCCCAGGGCGCCAAGCCCGGCGAGGGCGGCCAGTTGCCCGGCCACAAGGTGAACCAAGTCATCGCCCGGGTGCGTCATTCCACCCCCGGCGTGGGCCTGATCTCGCCGCCACCCCATCACGACATCTATTCCATCGAGGATCTGGCGCAGCTCATCCACGACCTCAAGAACGTCAACCCTGGGGCCCGCATCAGCGTCAAGCTGGTCTCCGAGGTGGGGGTGGGCACCGTGGCGGCGGGGGTCTCCAAGGCCCACGCCGACCATGTCACCATTTCCGGCTACGACGGTGGCACCGGCGCCTCGCCGCTGACCTCCATCAAGCACGCCGGCTCGCCCTGGGAGATCGGCCTGGCCGAGACCCACCAGACCCTGGTGCTGAACCGCCTGCGGGGGCGCATCGCGGTGCAGGTGGATGGCGGCCTGCGCACCGGCCGCGACGTGGTGGTGGGGGCGCTGCTGGGCGCCGACGAGTTCGGTTTCGCCACCGCGCCGCTCATCGTGGAAGGCTGCATCATGATGCGCAAGTGCCACCTCAACACCTGTCCGGTGGGGGTGGCCACCCAGGATCCGGTGCTGCGCAAGCGCTTCACCGGCAAGCCCGAGCATGTGGTGAACTATTTCTTCATGGTCGCCGAGGAAGTGCGCCAGTTGATGGCGCAGCTGGGCTTCCGTCGTTTCGAGGAGATGATCGGGCGCCTCGACCGCCTGGACATGCGCCACGCCATCGACCACTGGAAGGCCCAGGGCCTGGATTTCTCGCGCATCCTCAGCATGCCCGAGGCTGGTCCCGATGTCCCGGTCCATAATTGCGAGACTCAGGATCACGGCCTCGACAAGGCACTGGATCACAAACTCATCCAGCAGGCCCGGCCGGCCCTGGAGCGCGGCGAGGCAGTGCGCATCGAGACCCCCATCGCCAACACCAACCGCACCTTCGGCGCCATGCTCTCCGGCGAGGTGGCCAAGCGCTATGGCCATGACGGGCTGCCCGAGGATACCATCGCCATCACCGCGCGCGGCACGGCCGGTCAGAGCTTCGGCGCCTTCCTGACCCACGGCGTGAGTGTGGAGCTGACGGGCGAGGCCAACGACTATGTGGGCAAGGGCCTGTGCGGCGGACGCATCGTGATCTATCCGCCGGCGGAGACCCCCATCGTGCCCGAGGAGAACATCATTGTGGGCAACACCGTACTCTACGGCGCCATCAGCGGCGAATGTTTCTTCCGCGGTGTGGCCGGTGAGCGCTTTGCGGTGCGCAACTCGGGTGCCGTGGCGGTGGTGGAGGGCGTGGGCGACCACGGCTGCGAATACATGACCGGCGGCGTGGTGGTGGTGCTGGGCGCCACTGGCCGCAACTTCGCCGCCGGCATGAGTGGCGGCATCGCCTACGTGCTGGACGAGGCGGGCGATTTCGAACGCCGCTGCAACCTGATGATGGTGGATCTGGAGCCCATCGAAGAAGAGGACGAGGCCCTGGAGGAACTGGAGCACTTGGGCGGCGACCTGGAGACCCACGGCCTGGTGGACGTGAGCCACGACATGACCCGCTTCGACGCCCAGCGCCTCAAGGGCCTGATCAGCAAGCATCAGCATTACACCAACAGCGCGCGGGCGCGGCACATCCTGGACAACTGGGAGGCTTTCCTGCCCAAATTCGTCAAAGTGATGCCCGTGGACTACCGCCGTGCCCTGGAGGAGATGAAGCTGACCCAGCATCTGGCAGAAATGGAAGAAGGAGTGGCTGGCAATGGGTAAGCCCACAGGTTTTCTGGAGATTCCCCGCCGCGACCGCGGCTATGCCCCGGTGGAAGAGCGCCTCAGGCATTTTTCGGAGTTCGTCATTCCCCTCGAAGAGGAAGAGGTCAAGGCCCAGGGGGCGCGCTGCATGGACTGCGGCATTCCCTTCTGTCATCAGGGCTGCCCGGTGGACAACCTGATCCCCGACTGGAACGACATGGTCTACCGCGGCCAATGGCGCGAGGCCCTGGAGAGCCTGCACAGCACCAACAACTTCCCGGAATTCACCGGGCGCGTCTGTCCGGCCCCCTGTGAGGAGGCCTGCACTCTCAACCTCGACGACAATCCGGTGACCATCAAGACCATCGAGTGCACCCTCGTCGACAAGGGCTGGGCCGAAAACTGGATCACCCCCCTGAAGCCCCCCCGCCACAGCGACAAGCAAGTGGCGGTGGTGGGCTCCGGGCCAGCGGGCATGGCCTGCGCCCAGCAGCTGGCGCGCGCCGGCCATGCTGTGACGGTGTTCGAGAAGGCCGACCGCATCGGTGGCCTGCTGCGTTACGGCATCCCCGATTTCAAGATGGAGAAGCATCACATCGACCGCCGTCTCGCCCAGCTGCAGGAGGAAGGCGTCAGTTTCCGTTGTAACACCCACATCGGTGTGGACCTGCCGGCGCGCCAGTTGCTGGACGACTACGACGCCGTGGTACTGGCCGGTGGCAGCGAACAGCCCCGCGATCTGGAGGTGCCGGGGCGCGAGCTGGCCGGGGTCCATTTCGCCATGGAATTCCTGCCCCAGCAGAACCGCCGCGTGGCCGGCGACTCCGTGCCCGATGACCAGGCACTCAGCGCCAAGGGCAAGCATGTGGTGGTGATCGGCGGTGGCGATACCGGCTCCGACTGCATCGGCACCTCCTTCCGTCAGGGGGCGCTGTCGGTCACCCAACTGGAGATCCTGCCGCGCCCACCGGAGAAGGCAGACAAACTGCTGACCTGGCCCTACTGGCCCAACAAGCTGCGCACCTCCACCTCCCAGGAGGAAGGGGCGGTGCGCGAGTGGTGTGTGGCCACCAAGGGCTTCAAGGGCGAGAACGGCCATGTTACCGCCGTGCAATGCGTGCGCGTTGAGTGGGAGAAGGACGACAGCGGCCGCTGGCAAATGCATGAGGTGCCTGGCAGCGACTTCGAGATCAAGGCCGATCTGGTGCTGCTGGCCATGGGCTTCATCCATCCGGTGCATGAGGGCCTGCTCAAGGAGCTGGGTGTGGATCTGGACGAGCGCGGCAACGTGCGTGCCGACACCGAGGACTATCAGACCACCATACCCAAGGTGTTCAGCGCCGGCGACATGCGCCGCGGCCAGTCCCTGGTGGTGTGGGCCATCCGCGAGGGGCGCCAGGCGGCGCGCGCCGTGGACCTGTTCCTCATGGGCCAGAGCGACCTGCCGCGATGAGCGCCCTCAAGAACGACCGCTTCCTGCGCGCTCTGCTGCGCCAGCCGGTGGATGTGACGCCGGTGTGGATGATGCGCCAGGCCGGGCGCTATTTGCCCGAGTACCGCGCCACCCGCGAGAAGGCCGGGAGCTTCATGCAGTTGTGCAGCAATCCGGAGCTGGCCTGTGAGGTGACCCTGCAGCCTCTGGAGCGCTTCCCCCTGGATGCCGCCATTCTCTTTTCCGACATCCTCACCATTCCCGATGCCATGGGCCTGGGGCTCTATTTCAGTCCCGGGGAGGGGCCGCGCTTCGAACGCCCCCTGCGCGAGGCGGCCGACATCGAGCGCCTGGCGGTGCCCGATCCGGAGAGCGAGCTGCGTTACGTCACCGACGCCGTGCGCCTGATTCGCCGCGAACTGGACGGCCGCGTGCCCCTGATCGGCTTCTCCGGCAGTCCCTGGACCCTGGCCACCTACATGGTGGAGGGCAGCTCGAGCAAGGAGTACGCCAAGGTCAAGGGCATGCTCTTCGACCGTCCCGAACTCATGCACCATTTGCTGGACACCCTGGCGCGTGCGGTGACCGACTATCTCAATGCCCAGATCCGCGCCGGCGCCCAGGCGGTGATGGTCTTCGACACCTGGGGTGGTGTGCTCACCACCCGCGACTACCGTGATTTCTCCCTGCGCGCCATGGAACAGGTCGTCGCCGGCCTGATCCGCGAGAACGAGGGGCGCCGGGTGCCGGTGATCCTGTTCACCAAGGGCGGCGGTGGCTGGCTGGAGATGATGGCGGACAGCGGCTGCGATGCCCTGGGAGTGGACTGGACCCTGGAGCTTGCCGAGGCGCGGAAGCGCGTGGGTGCGCGCGTGGCGCTGCAGGGCAACATGGATCCCTGCGCGCTGTATGCCTCGCCGCAGCGCATCCGCGACGAGGTGGCGGCGGTGCTGGCCAGCTACGGTGCCGGCCCCGGCCATGTATTCAATCTCGGACATGGCATCCATCCCCACGTGGACCCCGAACATGTGGCAGTATTCATCGACGCCGTGCACGAATTCAGTGCCCCTTACCACCAGACCTGACAAGGATCGAAAGGTGCCCCCCATGAACGATACCAAGCCCCGCGAGGGGATTCCCCCGCAGTTCGAGAAACTGCGCGACATGGAAACTTTCAGCGACACCATGTTCAACCGCATCGTGGCCTTCCAGGAACGGCTCCATCCAGCCTGGGACAGCAGCCGTCCCTTTGCGGAACGCATTGCGGAGTTGCCGCTGCACGCCTTGCTCTTCAGCAACCCCGACCGCGATCCCGCTACCCATGCCCATACCATCGCGCCCTTCTATCCCCTGCGCGAGGAGTTACGCCAGATCGCTCACTGCGCGCGTCAGGTTGCCGAGCAGCCGGTGGTTTGCGACTTCCACAGCCGCAACGGCTTCCTGGGCAGCCTGCTGGGCCGGGAGGGTGTGTCTGTGATCGGCATCCACGATCCTGCCGACAAGCCCAATCAGATCCCAGATTTCTATGACGATGCCGTATTCACCCGCAGCGCGGCCAACTACCAGAACGTGGACTTCGCCTTCGACGTGGCCTTCTCTGCCTGGATGCCGGCGGGTCTCGACCGCACCCCGGAGATCGTCCAGTACCGGCCCAAGCTCATCGTCTTTATCCACACCGACCATGTCGACGAGTCCAGCGGCCAACCCCAGACCGGCACCATGGCCGCCTTCCGGGAGTTACCTGCCCATTACCGCCTGGTGGCCGCCTGGTCCATCACCCGCCCCCAGGACCTGTTCCACGAGATCTGGCCCGATCTCACCCCCTCCATTGAGGAGACCCGCCATGTGAAGATCTACGCCGACGAACCCTATCACGGCATTGACGTGGGCACCGAACTGCCGCCTGCCGAGCCCTACGACTGGGAGCAGGAACTGGACATGGCCCTGACGGCCCTGGAGGCCAAGGCCTACATGCGTGAAAAGGGATTCCCTGTCTAGTGGTGATGCAGACCCAAGGCAAGCGGTGCGACAGGCGGGAGCGGGTTTGGCCTCACCCCCGCCATTTGTTAATCTTGTGCTCATGAAGGTGGCATGGAAAGCGGCGCTCTGGTCCCTGATCCTGGGGGCAGTGTTGTTGACGGCCTGTACCATCCCTGATCACAGCGGCCAGGCCCAGGCACTGGCCCAGCAGTATTACGAACTGCTCAAGAAGCGCCAGTTTGCCGAGGCGGCTGCCCTCTTTCCCCCCGACAATCGAGAGCAGCAGCTGGCGATTCTCCAGGACGAGCACCAGCGACTCGGCGACCTGAAGGATTACCGCATCAACAGCGTCGAGACCAACACTGTCTACAGTGGCAAGTTCTATATCTTCATCACCGATACGCGCTACGAAAAGACTGCCGCCGGCGAGATTCTCACCCTGCTGGAAAAGGTCAATGAAGATAAACTCTATATCGTCCACCAGAAAGTCGATCCCGACCAGGAATAAACCCCCACATTTTCGTTTCTTCAATGGGGTCAGACTCGATCGAAAGCTTCGCTGAAACC
>CAYRLE010000008.1:49981-54324 GCA_964425105.1 uncultured Gammaproteobacteria bacterium
CATCGATCGAGTCTGACCCCATTGAAACCTTATCGTTCTCGATCCAGGCGCCGGTAGGAGATGGCCTCCTGGAGATGCTGGGAGGCGATGGCCGGGCTTTCCGCCAAGTCGGCGATGGTGCGCGCCACTTTGAGGATGCGGTGGTAGGCGCGGGCGGACAGCCCCAGGCGCTGGCAGGCCGTTTCCAGCAGCAGGGCATCCTCCTCCGCCAGGACGCAGTGGCGCTCCACTTCTGGTGAGTTGAGCAGGTGATTGGGCTTTCCGCTGCGCTGCAACTGGCGCTGGCGGGCACGGCTGACCCGCTGGCGGACATCTGAGCTGTACAGCGGCGTGTTGCTGTCTTGTCTACGCCAGCTGCCGGGGGGCAGGGGCGGCACCTCGATGTGCATGTCGATGCGATCCAGCAGCGGGCCCGAGATGCGGGCGCGGTAGCGCTGCACCTGCTCGCTGCTGCAGCGGCAGCGACCGCTGGGGTCTCCCAGATAACCGCAGGGGCAGGGGTTCATGGCGGCGATCAGCTGGAAGCGGGCCGGGAACTCGGCCTGCTGGTTGGCCCGTGAGATGGTGATGGCGCCTGACTCCAGGGGTTCGCGCAGTACTTCCAGTACGCGGCGGTCGAACTCCGGTAGCTCATCCAGGAAAAGTACACCGTGGTGGGCCAGGGAGATCTCTCCCGGCGCCGGTTGGCTGCCGCCGCCCACCAGGGCCACGCCGGAGGCAGTGTGATGGGGGCAGCGGAAAGGCCGCCGTCGCCAGTCGCTCACCCTGAAACCCTGTCTGCTGATGGAACTGATGGCAGCCGCCTCGAGGGCCTCGGTCTCGTCCATGGGAGGCAGGAGGCCTGGCAGACGGCTGGCAAGCATGGTCTTGCCGGTGCCGGGTGGACCGATCATGAGCAGGCTGTGGCCGCCGGCGGCGGCGATCTCCAGGGCGCGCTTGGCATGGTGTTGGCCGTGGACGTCGGCAAGATCCGCCTCCGGGGCGCCTGGGGGGCAGGCGCCGCCATGACCACAGAGTATTGCCAGGGGGCGGCTGCCGTTGAGGTGGGCGCAGACCTCCAGCAGATTGCCAGCCGGTAGGAGGGACAGGTTCTGGATCAGTGCCGCCTCTTCTGCGTTGTCTGCCGGCAGGATCAGGGCGCGGCCTGCTCGGCGGCTTTGCAGGGCCAGGGGAAGAATGCCGCCGACCGGCCGGATCTCGCCAGTGAGGGCCAGTTCGCCCACTATCTCGTAGTCGCCGAGCCCCTGCCCCGTGAGTTGGCCGGAGGCGGCGAGGATACCCAAGGCGATGGCCAAGTCGTAGCGCCCGCCTTGCTTGGGGAGGTCCGCGGGGGCCAGGTTGATGGTCACGCGGCGGGCGGGAAACTCGAAGCCGCTACTGAGCAGCGAGGCGCGTACCCGCTCACGGCTTTCCTTGACGGCGGTTTCCGGGAGGCCGACGATGGTCAGCGAGGGCAGACCATTGGCCAGGTGGACCTCTACGGTGACCTGGGGGGCGGCGATACCGCAGCGGGCGCGGCTGTAAAGTGTGGCCAGTGACATAGTTCTCGATCCTTGAGAAGGGCGGCGTGGCATCCCTGCCCGGCCCCTTTCTTTTTAGGGGAGGCTGTCTTTTGCTTTCTCCAGCAGGGCATTTTCCAGGGCAGTCACTTGTTTTTCCAGGGCTTCCACCTTGCGCCGGGTACGTTCCAACACCCCCTTTTGCACCTCGAATTCCTCGCGGCTGACCAACTCCAGTCTGCCGAAAGTGCTGGAAACGATGGCACGGAGATTTTTTTCCACATCCTGCTGCAGCAGGCGCGCGCTGTCAGGCACGGCATCCGCCAGGCGCTTACTGAATTCATCAAAAATCTTGGGGTCCAGCACCATGCGTGTCCTCCTTCTGGGATCCCGTTCATGGAGTGTTGCCAATCTTACACTACGCAGCAGGTGGGTGCAGCAGCCGGGTATAGTTGAGGGGAGAAACCCTACGCTTTTGCGTGAAATCACTCTCCCGGACAGGCAGAATCACGCACCATCTTGGTGCACTATAATGGTGCAGCCTATTACCGGCCTTGTCACAATTGGTGCATATTGTCCTGCCATGTTTTTCTTGATCAAGATAACATACTGATTATTAATTAAAAACAATGATGGCACGGTTGATGCTATAGATGGGATGTGTTGATGGATTTTGTGTCAGTAAATGAATCCCCCGCGGGTTCAGATCATTGAATAGAGGATAGTGTTATGAAGCTTGTGAGCGCAATCATCAAACCTTTCAAACTGGACGATGTCCGAGAATCCTTGTCCGACATCGGCGTGCAGGGGATCACAGTGACGGAGGTGAAGGGATTCGGACGGCAGAAGGGGCATACCGAACTATATCGCGGCGCTGAGTATGTGGTGGATTTCCTGCCCAAGGTCAAGATCGATGTGGCGGTGGACGACGGCCTGTTGGAGCAGGTGCTGGAGGCCATCACCAAGGCGGCTCAGACCGGCAAGATCGGCGATGGCAAGATCTTTGTCTTCAATCTGGAACAGGCCATTCGCATCCGCACCGGTGAAACCGGCAGCGATGCCCTTTGAGTGAATCGATAACTAATACAACTAATACGAAGTTGCGGAGGATTTAACAGTGGAAGCAATTCTGGAAACCAAATATGCGCTGGATACCTTTTATTTTCTGGTAACCGGCGCGCTCGTCATGTGGATGGCCGCCGGCTTTGCCATGCTGGAGGCCGGCATGGTCCGCTCCAAGAACACGGCGGAGATCCTGACCAAGAACATTGCCCTGTTCGCCATCGCCTGCATCATGTACATGGTGGTAGGCTACAACATCATGTATCCCGGCGATGCCTATGCCGGCGGCATCATCCCCGGCCTGTCCTTCCTGTTGGGCGCCGATCACGATCCGGCTGCCGTGCTGGCACAGGGCGCCAAAGGCTGGTATGACGGCGACTATTATTCGAGCCTGGCGGACTTCTTCTTCCAGATGGTGTTCGTGGCCACTGCCATGTCCATCGTCTCCGGCGCCGTTGCCGAACGCATGAAGCTGTGGGCCTTCCTGGCCTTCGCCGTGGTCATGACCGGCTTCATCTATCCGGTGCAGGGCTTCTGGAAGTGGGGCGGCGGCTTCCTGGATGCCGCCGGTTTCCTGGATTTCGCCGGTTCCGGCATCGTCCACATGACCGGTGCGGCAGCGGCCCTGGCCGGGGTGCTCCTGCTGGGCGCGCGCAAGGGCAAGTACGGCCCCAATGGTGAGATCACCCCCATTCCCGGTGCCAACATGCCCATGGCTACCCTAGGAACTTTCGTGCTGTGGCTGGGATGGTTCGGTTTCAATGGCGGTTCCGAACTGGTGCTCTCCAATGTGGGCGAGGCCAATGCCGTGGCCGCGGTGTTCGTCAACACCAATATGGCGGCCGCCGGCGGGGTGGTGGCAGCCCTGATCACCGCTCGCCTGATGTTCGGCAAGGCCGATCTCACCATGGCCCTCAACGGGGCTCTGGCCGGCCTGGTGGCCATCACCGCTGAACCCCTGACGCCATCGCCCCTGTGGGCTACTGTCATCGGTGGCCTGGGCGGCGTGCTGGTGGTCTACTCCATCGTCACCCTGGACAAACTCAAGATCGACGATCCCGTGGGCGCCATCTCCGTGCACGGTGTGGTGGGTATTTGGGGCCTGCTGGCAGTGACCATCACTAATCCCGACGCCACTCTGGGTGCGCAGCTGCTGGGTATCGGCACCATCTTCGCCTGGGTTTTCGGCACCAGCCTGGTGGTGTGGATGGTCCTCAAGGCGATCATGGGCATCCGCGTCAGCGAGGAAGAGGAATTCGAAGGGGTGGACTTGGCGGAGTGCGGCCTGGAGGCCTATCCGGAGTTCACCGGCAACCGGGGTTCCGGTCTCTGATTGCCGTTTATTCCTTGGCAGTACGACGGGCGCCTCTGGCGCCCGTTTTTTTTACGCCGTTAGGCTGAGGTGTAATACGCTAACGCTCACTGGATTACTATTTACCATCATCCCCTCACCCCTACCTAACAGGCCTACAGATCACTGTGGGAGCCGTCGCAGAAAGGCTGGTCCTTGCTGTGTTTGCAGCCGCACAGGGCGACAGTGGTGGGGCTGTCCACGGTGAATTCCTTGGGCGAGAATTCACTGCCCTCATGGGAGCCGTCGCAGAAGGGCTGCTTGGCCGAACGGCCGCAGGTGCACCAGTAATAGGTGCCCGGCTGGAGATTCATCACATAGGGGAATTTCTGCGCGATCACGGGTTCTGACATGGTAACCTCCTCTTAAATAGGACCCTAGGAGTCTGTCGGGTTTAGGTGGTCGTAGCGAGGGAAAGCCATTTTGAGTCC
>CAYRLE010000009.1:0-8041 GCA_964425105.1 uncultured Gammaproteobacteria bacterium
CCTCACTTCTGCTAAGATATGCCGCTTTCCCAAACGGCATTCCGAAGCGACCATGACCACACCACGCAAGGCAGTGGCCCTGATTTCCGGCGGACTGGATTCCATGCTGGCGGCCAGGCTCGTCCAGGAACAGGGGGTGCATGTCGAGGGCATCAATTTCTATACCGGTTTCTGCGTGGAGGGCCATACCCACGCCATCCGCCGCCAGGACCGTGCCAAACCCAAGCGCAACAACGCCCTCTGGGTGGCGGAAAAGCTGGGCATCAAGCTGCACATCGTCGACGTCATCGAGGAATACAAAGACGTCGTCATCAATCCCAAGCACGGCTACGGTGCCAATCTCAATCCCTGTCTGGACTGCAAGGGCTTCATGGTGCGCAAGGCCCGGGAGTGGATGGAGGAAAACGGTTTCGATTTCATCATCACCGGCGAGGTCATCGGCCAGCGCCCCATGTCCCAGCGCCGCGACACCATGCCGGTAGTGGCCCGGGAGTCCGGCGCCGGCGGCCTGCTGCTGCGCCCGCTGAGCGCTAGGCTGCTGCCGCCCACCACCCCCGAGGAACAGGGCTGGGTGGATCGGGAGAAGCTCCTCGACCTGAGCGGGCGCACCCGCAAACCCCAGATGGCGCTGGCCGAGCACTACGGCCTGCACGACTATGCCCAGCCCGCCGGCGGCTGCTGCTTCCTCACCAATGAACAGTACAGCGCCAAGCTCGCCGACCTGTGGCAGACACGGGGCAGGCGCGACTACGAGCTGGACGACATCATGCTGCTCAAAGTGGGCCGGCACCTGCGCCCCCGCCCCCACTTCAAGCTCATCATCGGGCGCGAGGAAGGCGAGAACAACTATCTGGAAGGCTACCGGCACCAGTACACCCGCTTCAGCACCCTCAGCCACCCCGGCCCCGTGGCCCTGTTGGATGGCGAGGCGCAGGGAGACGATCTGGAATTGGCCGCCCGGCTGGTGGCACGCTTCAGCCAGGGCCGCGATGCGCCGCAAGTGGAGGTGGAGATCAGGACGCCGGACGGCGCCAGCCGCAGCCTGCAGGTGGCCCCGCTGGACACTGCAGACATTCCCCAGGCATGGTATCTGTGATGACCACCCATACCCTGGACGTGCGTCATCAACTATGCCCGCTGCCGGTGATTCGCACCCAGAACAGGATACGATCTCTGGTAAAAGGTGATATTCTGGAAGTGCTGTGCACGGACCCGGGCGCCCTGCACGATATTCCGGCATGGTGCCGCATCAATGGGCACGAGGTCATCGATACGGTCAATAAGGGGGAGGAAATCATCATCACGGTGAAAGTGGGCGAAGACTGAATGCTCCATGATGGTGCGCAAACGCACCATCATGGAGCATTCAGTCCGGGTCGGCGCCATATAAAAATAGCTATCCATCTAATATCCTTAATGTTTCTGCCAATGGCATAGTTCATGCTATTAAGGGGCACAAGTTTTTTTCAACCACTAAAATAAACCCAGATATCTTTTTGGAGGATCCAAATGTCTGCAACAAAAGTCATGAAAATGATCAAAGACAACAGCGTCAGGTTCGTGGACCTGCGCTTCACAGACAGCCGCGGCAAGGAACAGCATGTCACCGTGCCGACCCGGGAAGTCAACAGCGGCTTCTTCAAGGAGGGCAAGATGTTCGACGGATCGTCCATTGCCGGCTGGAAGGGCATCAATGAATCCGACATGGTGCTGATGCCGGACTCCACCACGGCCGTGCTGGATCCCTTCATGGACGAGCCCACCCTCAACCTGCGTTGCGACATCCTGGAGCCCAACACCATGAAGGGCTACGAGCGCGATCCCCGCTCCCTGGCCAAGCGCGCCGAGGCCTACCTGAAGTCCACCAAGATCGCCGACACCGCCTATTTCGGTCCGGAGCCCGAGTTCTTCGTCTTCGACGACGTGCGCTGGAACGCGGACATGAGCGGCGCCTTCTACAAGGTGGACTCCGAAGAGGCCTCCTGGAACTCCGAGCGGGTCTATGAGGAAGGCAACATCGGTCACCGCCCCTCCGTGAAGGGCGGCTACTTCCCGGTGCCCCCGGTGGACTCCCTCCATGACCTGCGCTCCGCCATGTGCCTGGCCATGGAAGAGATGGGCCTAGTCACCGAGACCCATCACCACGAAGTGGCCACCGCCGGCCAGAACGAAATCGGCACCACCTTCAACACCCTGGTGCGCAAGGCCGATGAACTGCAGATCCTCAAGTATGTGGTGCACAACGTGGCCCACGCCTACGGCAAGACCGCCACCTTCATGCCCAAGCCGCTGGTGGGCGACAACGGCAACGGCATGCACGTGCACCAGTCCCTGTCCAAGAACGGCAAGAACCTGTTCTCCGGCAACAAGTACGGCGGGCTGTCGGAACAGGCCCTGTACTACATCGGCGGCATCTTCAAGCACGCCCGGGCCCTGAACGCCTTCACCAACGCCAGCACCAACAGCTACAAGCGCCTGGTGCCCGGCTTCGAGGCGCCGGTGCTGCTGGCCTACTCGGCCCGCAACCGCTCGGCCTCGGTGCGCATTCCCTATGTGTCCAGCCCCAAGGCGCGGCGCATCGAGGTGCGCTTCCCCGACTCCTGCGGCAACCCCTACTTCATCTTCGCCGCCATGCTCATGGCCGGCCTGGACGGCATCAAGAACAAGATCAATCCTGGCGACGCCATGGACAAGGACCTCTACGACCTGCCGCCGGAAGAAGAGAAGCAGATCGCCACGGTGTGCCACTCCCTGGACCAGGCCCTGGAGGCGCTGGACCAGGACCGCGCCTTTCTCACCGCGGGTGGCGTGTTCACCGACGACATGCTCGATGGTTATATCGCACTGAAGATGGACGAAGTCACGCGCCTGCGCATGACCACCCATCCGGTGGAGTTCGACATGTACTACAGCCTCTGATCCTCAGATCAGGCGGCAAACTCCGAGAAGCCCCGCACATGCGGGGCTTCTTTTTTTGACAAAGGCCACAAAAGCCGGTTACAAAGCAGAATACATTCATACCTGAGCCAACGGCTGGACACTGCCGCCTCTTGCAAGAGACTGAAGCCGCCGCCATGAAACCCTGCCGCACGCATAGACTGTCCCAACGGGCACTGCCGCGCTGGCTGCTGTGCGCAGCCCTGCTGTCCCTCATGGCCCCGGCGGCCGCCGAAATCTACAAGCGCGTACTCCCCGATGGCAGTATCGTCTACAGCGACGAGCCCTCGCCGCAAGCGGAGGTGGTGGAACTGCCGCCCCTGCAGACGATCCCCGCCACACCCCTCATCACCCCCGCCAGCAAGGGGCAACAAATCATCAAGGCGGGCGACGATGCATTCTCATACCGGCTGCTGCGCATCACCTCACCCCACAACGACCAGCAGATCCGGGAAAACAGCGGCCGGGTGGTGGTGACCGTCAACGTGCAGCCCGCCCTGCGGGTCAAGGCGGGACACCGCCTGGTATTGAAGCTGGATGGCAAAGTGGTGGCCATGGCCAGCGGTGGGCAGCGCTTCACCCTGGAAAACGTCGACCGCGGCACCCACCAGCTGGTGGCGGAGATCCAGGACCGCAAGGGCAGGCCCCTCAAGACTTCGCCCCCTGTCATCTTTCACCTGTTCCGCTATTCCCGCCTTCTGGGACCCCGTCCACGCAACTGAGCCCCAGCGGGGGAGATTTCGATTCACTAATGCCCGCTCATGCACTATGATGGTGCATGAGCGATGTCTATTTTGAACCATCATCGCCCCTCGCAAACCCAGGCCTTCCCTGCAATACCCCGGGCGCATGCCGCCAGGATATGCCAACCACATGATTCACAAACATTTATTACTCAACACCCGAGAAATATGCGGCATCACCGGCAATACCGCCCCGGCAAGCTCAAACTTGGTTTGGTTTTTGCTACTCAAGTATTGTGCAGAGCGATGACATGAAACAGAGCGAAACAGCCCAGCGCATTCTGGAGAATCTCAATCTTGCCGTGTTGCTGTTCGACAGCACCCTGCATCTGAAGTACATCAACCCTGCAGGGGAGGTCCTGTTCGATATCAGCGCCCGGCACCTGCTGGGGATGGCGGCTGAGAAACTGTGGCCGGAATGCCCGGACTTCACCCGCTCCCTGCAGCACTCCCATGGCAGCGGCCACCCTTATACGGAGCGGGAGGTGCAGCTGTGCCTGGGCAACCAGAAGCACATCACGGTGGACCTTACGGTCACGCCGCTGCGGGAGTCCCAGCAGGCAGACGAACTGCTGCTGGAACTGCTGCCCATGGACCGTCACCTGCGCATCGCCCGCGAGGAAAACCTGCTGGATCAGTACCATACCACCCGCAGCCTGGTGCGCGGCATGGCCCATGAGATCAAGAACCCTCTGGGCGGCCTGCGCGGCGCAGCCCAGCTCCTGGAACAGGAACTGGACAACGAGGAACTGCGCGAATACACCGGCATCATCATCGGCGAAGCGGACCGCCTGCAGAACCTCCTGAACCGCATGCTGGGCCCCAATACCCTGCCCCACAAGCGCATGGTCAACATCCACGAAATCCTGGAACGGGTGCGCACCCTGGTGCAGGCGGAGTTGCCACCCGGCATCGTCATCGAGCGCGACTACGACCCCAGCATTCCCGATCTGATGGCCGACGCCGACCAGCTGTTCCAGGCCCTGCTGAACATCGTGCGCAATGCCATGCAGTCCCTGGGAGAGCGGGGGCAGATCACCCTCAGCACCCGCAGCCAGCGCAAGGTCACCATCGGCCACAAACTGCGCCGCCTGGTGGCGCGCATCGATATCATCGACGACGGGCCGGGCATCCCGCCGGAGATGATGAAGAGCATTTTTTACCCCATGGTCACCGGACGACCCGATGGCACCGGACTGGGCCTGCCCATCGCCCAATCCCTGGTCAACCAACACGGCGGCCTGATCGAGTGCAGCAGCCGCCCCGGCGAGACCGTCTTTTCCATCATCCTTCCCCTGGAGTGTGAGCAATGAGCAGTAATGAACAAGTTTGGGTCATAGACGACGACCGTTCCATCCGCTGGGTACTGGAAAAAGCCCTCAGCAAGATCCCCATGGATGTCACCAGCTTCCCCAGCGCATCCAGCATCCTGGAGCGCCTCAAGGACGAGCAGCCCGACGCCCTCATCGTGGACATCCGCATGCCGGGCATGGATGGCCTGACCCTCATGGAACGCATCAAGGCGCTCTATCCGGAACTGCCGGTGATCATCATGACCGCCCACTCCGACCTCGACAGTGCCATCGCCGCCTACGAAGGCGGCGCCTTCGAATACCTGCCCAAGCCCTTCGATGTGAACGAGGCCACCGACCTGGTGAAGCGGGCCATCAAACAACACCGCCGCAACCACACCCGGCAGGCCGGCGAACTACCCCAGGCGCCGGAGATCATCGGCAAGGCGCCGGCCATGCAGGAGGTGTTCCGCGCCATCGGGCGCCTGGCGCGCTCCAACATGACGGTGCTGCTCACCGGCGAATCGGGCACCGGCAAGGAGTTGGTGGCGCGCGCCCTGCACCGCCACAGCCCCCGTGCCGACGGCCCCTTCATCGCCATCAATACCGCGGCCATCCCCCGCGACCTGCTGGAATCGGACCTCTTCGGCCATGAGCGCGGCGCCTTCACCGGCGCCCAGGGCATGCACCGGGGGCGCTTCGAACAGGCCGACGGCGGCACCCTGTTCCTGGACGAGATCGGCGACATGCCGGTGGAACTGCAGACCCGCCTGCTGCGGGTGCTGGCCGACGGCGAGTTCTACCGTGTCGGCGGCCACAGTTCCGTCAAGGTGGACGTGCGCATCATCGCCGCCACTCATCAGGACCTGGAACAGCGGGTCAAGGACAATCTCTTTCGCGAGGACCTCTACCACCGCCTCAATGTGATTCGCATCCACATCCCAGCCCTGCGGGAACGGCGCGAGGACATCCCCATGCTGGCGCGCCACTTCCTGCAGCAGGCAGCCAGCGAACTGGGCGTGGACCCCAAGGCCCTGGCCCCCGAGACGGAGAAATACCTGTGCCGCCTGGACTGGCACGGCAATGTGCGCCAGCTGGAAAACACCTGCCGCTGGCTGACGGTGATGTCACCGGGTCAGACCATCCACATCGACGACCTGCCGCCGGAACTGAAGCTGGACCAGAGCCCCGCCGGCGGACACCCCGAATGGGAGGCCGCCCTGGAAAAATGGGCCGACAGCAAACTGCTCCACGGCGAAAAAGAACTGCTCCACGACGCCGTGCCCCGTTTCGAGCGCATCATGATCGAAACCACTCTGCGCCACACCGGCGGCCGCCGCCAGGAAGCGGCGCGCCTGCTGGGCTGGGGCCGCAACACCCTGACCCGCAAGATCAAGGAACTGGGGCTGGAGGCGGAAGAGGAGAAAGCGGTAGGGTGAGAACTGAGTTTGGTGGGCGGCGCCCAGCGGGTGATGAGTGATGCGTAAGGCGATATCTCAGCAACTCGGCAATGCATTCTGGTGGGCACCGCCCACCAAATCCCAACCGGGCGCGCCAGCGCCCCTCAACCCCTTGTATCTTTTATCTTGCATCTTTCCCCTACCCCTTATTCATTCAACACCAGCGTCCCGGTCAGCTGCCCCACCTCACTGAGGCCATGGCGCTGCAAATAATCCGCGATGCCTTCGTTGATGCGCAGGCAGACTAAAGGGTCATAGAACAGGGCAGTGCCCACCCCCACGGCGCTGGCACCGGCGATGATGAACTCCAGGGCATCCTGCGCGCTGGCGACGCCCCCCTGGCCGATGATGGGGATGTCGTGTTCGCGGCACACCTGATGGACCTGGTGTACCTTGAGCAGGGCCACGGGCTTGATGGCCGGTCCCGACAGGCCACCCTGGTTGTTGCCGATCACCGGGGTGCGGTTCTCGATATCCACGGCCATGCCCATCAGGGTGTTGATCACCGCAAAGGCGTCGCTGCCTGCCTCGATGCAGCGCCGGGCGTTGGCGGCGATATCGGTCTGATTGGGCGACAGCTTGGTGATCAGAGGCTTATTGGTGACCGCGCGGCAGGCCTCCACCACCCGTGCCGACATGTCGGGATCGTTGCCAAAGGCCACGCCGCCCTCCTTGACGTTGGGACAGGAGATATTGATCTCGATGGCGTCGATGGGGGAGTCGTCGAAGATCCGCGTCACCTCGGCATACTCCTCCACGGTGGAACCGGAGACATTGGCGATAAAACGGGTCTCGGAGAAATCCAGCTGGGGCAGGATCCCGTTCACCACATGATGAACGCCAGGATTCTGCAGACCGATGGCATTGAGCATGCCCATGGGGGTTTCGAACACCCGGTGAGGCGGATTGCCCAGGCGCGGCTCCAAGGTGGTGCCCTTCAGGCACACCGCCCCCACGTCGCGGTTGGAAAAGCCCTGTACCCGCGTGTATTCCTCGCCAAAGCCCACGCAGCCCGACAGCAACACCAGCGGCGTGGCGAAGGGCATGCCGCAGAAATCCAGCGCCAGCATGTCCAGGCTATCATCGTCCGACTGTTGACCCTGATCCGCCATTGCGTTATTCAACCCCCATGTTCCACATCGTCCTCTATGAGCCGGAGATCCCCCCCAACACCGGCAACATTATACGCCTTTGCGCCAACAGCGGCGCCGGCCTCCACCTCATCCATCCCTTGGGTTTCAATCTCGGGGAAAAGCAGCTGCGCCGCGCCGGTCTCGATTACCACGACCTGGCCACGGTACAGGAGCACCCCAGCCTGCAGCACTTTCTGAAACGGGTCAAGCCGCCGCGGCTGTTCGCCTGTTCCACCAAAGGGCGGCGCCACTACGCCCGCACTGCCTTCCAGGCGGGCGACGCGCTGCTGTTCGGCCCGGAAAGCCGCGGCCTGCCCCCCGCCCTGCTGGCACAACTGGCACAGGAGCAGCTGCTGCGCATCCCCATGCTCAGCGGCAACCGCAGTCTCAACCTGTCCAACGCCGTGGCTATCGTCCTCTACGAGGCATGGCGGCAGCTGGGATTTATGGGGAGTGAGGGGTGAGGGGTGAGGGGT
>CAYRLE010000009.1:8141-25701 GCA_964425105.1 uncultured Gammaproteobacteria bacterium
GTGAGGGGTGAGGGGTGAGGGGTTCAAGATTCTGGGCGGGCGCGACTGCGCCCCTCAACCCCTTGCATCTTGTATCTTTTCTCTTGTACCCCCCCATAGACGATGAAATGGCGGTCGCTGACCACCCTGATGGCCAGCTGCTCCAGGCCAGCGGCCGCCAGCTGGACGGCCACTTCCGCGGGCCGGTAGGCGGCCAGCAGGGAATGGTAGAAGTCATGGCGCAGGATCTCCGCCTCGCCGCCGGCGTATTGCTCCACCAGGGCGCGGGCCTGCCTCTCGCTGGCCGGGCGCAGCAGGTCCATGATGAAGACCCGGGTGCCCGGCTGCGAGGCGCTGTCCACGGCATCCCACAGCACGGCGGGATCGGCCAGGTGATGCAGCAGGCTGTTGCTGATGACGGCCTCATAGGGACCCGCAGGCAGGGACTCGCAGGGCAGGCGCAGCTGATGGAGGTGAATGCGCTCCGCCAGGCCCTGGCGAATGATGAGGGCCCGGCCCTGGGCCAGCATGGCGGCAGCGCCATCCACCCCCTCGATGGTGCAAGAGGGATGGGCGCGGGCGAAGCGGCAGCTGATGTCCCCCGGGCCGCAGCCCAAGTCCAGCACCCGCCCCGTCAGCGCCGACGCCGGGAAACATTCGGCAAAGAGTTCTACGAAACGCTCATGGGGCTCACTGAAGTCGGCCCCGGCATAGGCCAGCGCCTGCTCCGCCTCCTCCATCAATTCGGGCTCGGGAATGCGCTCCATGGCACGCCCTCAGGGCAGCAGGGACTCGCCGGCATAGAGGTCGCTGAGACGCTCCCGCGCCCGCACCAGATGCATGGCCTCCCCGTCCACCATCACCTCGGCGGCGCGCGGCCGGGAATTGTAGTTGGAACTCATGGTGAAACCATAGGCCCCGGCGGAGCGCACTGCCAGCAGGTCGCCCTCGCGCAGCGCCAGTTCCCGGTCCTTGCCCAGAAAATCGCCGGTCTCGCATACCGGCCCCACCACGTCATAGCGCCGTGACTCCACATCGCGGTGGGGGACCACCGGGACGATCTCCTGCCAGGCGCCGTAGAGGGCGGGGCGCAGCAGGTCGTTCATACCGGCATCGACGATGGCGAAATCCTTCTCCGCCCCCTGCTTGAGGTATTCGACCCGGGTCAGGAGCACGCCGGCGTTGCCCACGATGGCCCGCCCCGGCTCCATGATCAGCTTCAGACCGTGTCCAGCCAGACGCGCCAGCAGGGCGCGGGCATAGTCGGCGGGCAGCGGCGGCGCCTCGTCACGGTAGCGGATGCCCAGGCCACCGCCCACATCCAGGTGGCGCAGCGCGATGCCCGCCCCGCGCAGTTGCTCCACCAGTCCCAGCAGGCGCTCCAGCGCATCCACGAAGGGCGCAATCTCGGTGAGCTGGGAACCGATATGGCAGTCCAGGCCCACCACCTGCAGATGGGGCAGGGCAGCCGCCTCGCGGTAGGCCTCCATTGCTGCGCGAAAGTCGATGCCGAACTTGTTCTCCCGCAGGCCGGTAGCGATATAGGGATGGGTGCGGGCGTCCACGTCGGGATTGACCCGCAGGGACACCGGCGCCCGCACGCCCATTGCGCCGGCCACCCGCTCGATGCGGTGCAGTTCGCTGAGGGATTCCACATTGAAGCAGTGGATGCCCACCTCCAGGGCACGGTGGATCTCCGCCTCGCTCTTGGCGACGCCGGAAAACACCACCCGCGCCGGATCGCCGCCGGCGCGCATCACCCGCTCCAACTCCCCCACGGAGACGATATCGAAGCCGGAGCCCAGCCGCGCCAGCACATTGAGCACCGCCAGATTGGAATTGGCCTTCACGGCGTAGCAGATGAGGTGATCGTGGCCGGCAAAGACACCGGCGAAGGCATGCCAGTGGCGCTCGATGGTGGCCCGGGAATAGACGTAGCAGGGCGTGCCATGAGCGGCGGCCACCGCCTCCAGGCTCACCCCCTCGGCATGGAGCCGGTCATCGCGATAGATGAAATGGTCCATTAGCCTTGCTGCCGGTCCGGCTCTTTATCGGGCAGGTAGAGGTCGCCCTTCTGGCCGCAGCCCACCAGCAGCAACAGGGCCAGGCAGGCGAGCAGCAGGCACTTGCGGTAGAATGGTGTTTTCGCCATGATGCCGGGTGTTGCTCTCGATTATCCAGAAAACGCAGAGTATAAACAGTTCGGCACTCGAAACCCACCGCAGGCCTGCAAGCCCATGGACCAGACCCCAACTCCCATCGAGATCGTCACTGCGGCGCCGCCCCAGGCCAGCGTCATCTGGCTGCACGGCCTGGGCGCCGACGGCCATGACTTCACCCCTCTGGTGCCGGCCCTGGAGCTGCCCCCCGGCATGGCGTTGCGCTTCGTCTTTCCCCATGCCCCGCAGCGCCCCGTCACCATCAACGGCGGCATGGTGATGCGCGCCTGGTACGACATCTACGACGCCGGCTTTACCCGCCGCGAGGACGAGAGCGGCATCCGCGATGCGGCGCAGCGGGTGGACGCACTGATCCGGCGGGAAACGGAACGGGGCATTCCCCCCCAGCGCATCGTCCTGGCGGGATTTTCCCAGGGCGGCGCCATCGCCCTCCACTGCGGCCTGCGCCACCCGCAGCCCCTGGCCGGCATCATGGCCCTGTCCGGCTATCTGCCGCTGGCGGAGCGCCTTGCGGAGGAACAGCACAGCGCCAACCGCCAGACCCCCATCCTCATGATTCACGGCAGCCGGGACACCATCGTGCCGCCTGCCCTCGCCCATGCGTCGCGGCGCATTCTGGAGCAGCTTGGCCACCCCCTGGAATGGCATGAATTCCCCATGGGCCACGAGGTCTCTGTGGAGGAAATCGCCGTCATCAGCGCCTGGCTGCAACGACGCCTCGGCGAACCGCCGGATACTGCCGAAAAATATAAATAACATGCTGTTTTCAATGGGGTTTAAACAAGGCGCCGAGATAAAGAAAAAACCCTTCCTGCCGTTATAACTCTTATGGTGACTCCACCATAGTGATGGAGCTGCGCCCGGCCCGGCAATGGCGCCGGCCCATGGACCCGTAAAAACGATAGCAGCCGAGAAGAGGACACAGCATGGGTGTGGCAAAACAGCGCATAGACGAAGCCTATCTCCACCAGTTCACCCCTCTAAACACACTCAGCCCGCAACTGCTCGACGAAGCCGTCCAGCATTCAACCATCGAACGCCACCCCCCCGGCCGGCGCATTTTTCAGCAGGGGGCGCCGTGCCAACACACCCTGTTTCTATTGTCGGGACAACTGGCACTGATGAGCGAAGGCAGCCCGGTGCGCACCCTGAAGGCCGACAGCCGGGAGGCCAGCCGCCCCATCGATGAATACTGCCCGCGCCGCTGCACCGCCCTGGCCAGCACCAGCGTCACCCTCCTCAGCATCGACAGCGCCAGGCTCGAAGAACTGCTGCAACGCAACGAAGGCGGCGGTGTCAGGCCGGCAGCCGCCGCCACGGATGCCGAACGACAGGATCAGCTGCAAGGGGCGCTCACCGCCCCCCTGTTTTCGCGCCTGCCCAAGCCCCATCTCCAGGTCCTGAAAAAGCGCCTCACGGCAATGAACGTCAATGGCGGGGACATCATCATCCGCGAAGGCGATTGCGGCGAGTATTACTACCTCATCGTCGCGGGCCGCTGCCGGGTGACACGCCAACCTGGCCGCAGCAGCCGCCAGGTGGTGGTGGCGGAACTGCAGGCCGGGGAAGGTTTCGGGGAGGGCGCCCTCATCGCCCACGATTTTCATGACAGCACCGTCACCATGCTGGAAAACGGCCGCCTGCTGCGCCTCTCCAAGGGCGAGTTCCTCACCCTGCTGGTAAGGCCTTTCATCAAGTGGATCCCCTACCAACGCCTGCTGGAGATGAAGGCGCGCGGCGCAGTCCTGCTGGATATCCGCTCCACAGGGGTCTTTCAGAAACGGCATCTCGAGGGCAGCATCAACATTCCCCTGCGGACCCTGCGGCACTGCGCCTTCCTGCTGGACAAGCGCAAATCCTACATCATCTGTAGTGATATCAGCCGTCGCGCCGCCACCGCCGCCTTTCTGCTCGCCCAGCAGGGCATGGACGTCAAGGTGCTGGATGAAAGCATGCGCTCGGCCCTGCAGAAGAGCGACAGGCCGTGAAAAACCCTGTCCCCGACTAAAGATAAGGCGTGCTGCCGTCGACACACTTCATAGAATTACAGAAATGATGACAAGAAATCAGAATCGGCTGAGCGCCCCCTAACCAGACGCCTGTAACCATGCCCCATTACTACATTGGCAGACAGCCCATCTTCGACAACAGTCTGGAGGTTTTCGGCTACGAACTGCTCTACCGCCCCCACGACACCGAGGGTGTGGTCAACGTGGACGGCGACCAGGCCACCTCCCAGGTGCTGTTGAACAGTTTCATGGAAATGGGCCTCAACGAACTGGTGGGCGATCACAAGGCCTTCGTCAACCTCACCCGCCACTTCGTGGTCAACCATGAACTCATTCCCTCCGCCAACGAACAACTGGTGCTGGAGATCCTGGAAGACATCGACGGCGATGCAGAAGTGGTGGAGGCGGTGGTCAAACTCAAGGAAAAGGGCTACGCCATCGCCCTGGACGATTTCATCTTCCGGGAATCCCTGCGCCCCCTCATCGAACTGGCCGACATCATCAAGATCGACATCCTGGCCCTCAATCGTGAGGAATTGCAGGCCTATGTCACGGAATTACGGCGCTATCCCCTGCAGCTGCTGGCCGAGAAAGTGGAGACCCACGATGATTTCGATTTCTGCAAGGGGCTGGGCTTCGATCTCTATCAGGGTTTCTTCCTCTGCAAGCCCAAGACCCTGAAGGGACGGCGGGCACCCACCAACCGCGTCACCACCATGCAGATGCTGGCCAAACTGCAGAATCCCGAGTTGGAAATTCCCGAACTGGAAAAGGTCATCAGCCTGGATATCACCCTCAGCTACAAGCTGCTACGCTACATCAACTCGGCAGCCTTCTCCCTGCGCAACAAGATCGAGTCCATTCACCACGCCATCGTCTATCTGGGATTGCACGAAGTCAAGAACTGGGCCAGTCTCATCGCCTTGGCCAACATCAACGACAAGCCCAACGAACTGTTCGTCACCACCCTGACCCGGGCCCGCATGTGCGAACTGATGAGCGAACACACCGGCGTCGGCAACAAGGGATCCGCCTTCATCGTGGGCCTGTTCTCCACCCTGGAGGCCATCATGGACGCCCCCATGGAAGAACTCCTCAAGGATATACCGGTGGTGCCCGAGGTCAGCGACGCCCTGCTGAAAAAGCGCGGCACCTATGCCGACATGTTGAGCACCACCATCGCCTACGAACGGGGCGAATGGGACCAGGTGCGCTGCCACCGCCTCGACCAGGGCACCATCGCCGACATCTACATGCGCGCCGTCAAATGGTCCACCCAGGCCTGCGGCAGTCTGAAAGGCGACTCGGAACTCGCCGCCTGAACCAGGCCCGCGGGCCTCTCCCCGCGCCATAGGGTATGATATCCGGCATGCCGGACCTGCACCCGAAGCCTTCACTGCCATGACCGAGAGCGCCAGCGCTTCCCTGATCAGGGCCCTGCAGGCCATCCTGCCACCGCACCAGGTGATCCATGAGCATGAAGCCCTGCGCCCCTACGAGTGTGACGCCCTGTCCGTCAAGCGGCGCCTCCCCCAAGTGGTATGCCTGCCGGACGACCTGGCGCAGCTGCGCGCCGTGCTGCGCCTCTGTCATGAGTGGGAGGTGCCGGTGGTGGCGCGCGGTGCCGGCACCGGGCTGTCGGGCGGCGCCCTGCCGCCGGAACGGGGCGTACTGCTGAGCCTGGCCCGCTTCACCCGCATCCTGGCGCTCGACCCCCACAACCGCACGGCGCGGGTGGAACCGGGAGTGCGCAACATCAGCATCTCCGAGGCCGCCGCACCCCACGGCCTGTACTACGCCCCCGACCCCTCCTCCCAGATCGCCTGCACCATCGGCGGCAATGTGGCCGAGAATTCCGGCGGCGTCCACTGCCTGAAATACGGCCTCACGGTACACAACATCCTGGGACTTAAGGTGCTCACCATGGAGGGGGAATTGCTGGAGATCGGCGGTCAGTCCCTGGACGGACCAGGCTATGACCTGCTGGCGTTGCTGACGGGCTCGGAGGGCCTGCTGGGCATCATCACGGAGATCACCGTCAAGCTGCTGCCGCGCCCGGAAGGGGTGGCGGTGTTACTGGGTGCCTTCCCCACCATTGGCGCCGCCGCCGCCACGGTCAGCGCCATCATCGCCGCCGGCATCGTGCCCGCCGGCCTGGAACTCATGGACCGGCTGGCCATCCAGGCTGCGGAAGACTATGTCCATGCCGGCTATCCCCGCGACGCCGCCGCCATCCTGCTGTGCGAACTGGACGGCAGCCACGCAGAGTTGGAAGCCCAACTCCGGCAGGTGGAAGAACTGCTGCGCCAGGGCGGCGCCGACAGCATCCAGCGCGCGGAGACGGCCCCGGCGCGGCAACGGCTGTGGGCCGGCCGCAAGGCCGCCTTCCCCGCCGCCGGGCGCCTCGCCCCCGACTACTACTGCATGGACGGCACCATCCCCCGCCACCGCCTGGCGCAAGTGCTGGAACAGATTGCCGCCTGGGCTGCGGAATACGGCCTGCGGGTGGCCAATGTCTTTCACGCCGGCGACGGCAACCTCCATCCCCTGATCCTCTATGACGCCAACCGCCCCGGTGAACTGGAAAAGGCCGAGGCCTTCGGCGCCCGGATCCTGGAACTGTGCGTCGCCGTGGGCGGCACCATCACCGGGGAACACGGCGTCGGCGTGGAAAAGCTGGATCAGATGTGCAGCCAGTTTGGCAGGGCCGAGCTGGCCCAGTTCTACCAGATCAAGGACGCCTTCGACCCCGCCGGCCTGCTCAATCCCGGCAAGGCCATCCCCACCCTGCAGCGCTGCGCGGAACTGGGGGCCATGCATGTCCATGGCGGAAAGCTGCCCTTTCCGGAACTGGAGCGGTTTTGAATTTGCTCTGCCCCCTCAGAACAAACCAAACAACTTCTTTCTCCTACCCTTATAGCGGTCCAGCAGCTTCACCAGATCCTGCCGTCCCGCCTGGGCCGCCAACTGTCGCGCCTGTTCGCGCTGGCGGTTCTTGAGGGCGGGGTTGGCGCCCCCCTCCAGGAGCAGCCGGATCACCTCTTTGTGGCCGCCGCGCACGGCCAGGATCAGCGCGCTATTGCCCTGTTCATTGCGGACATCGGGCGCCGCGCCACGCGCCAGCAGCAGCTTCACCACGGCCTGGTGGCCGCGGTCCGCGGCCAGCATCAGCGGCGTATTGCCCCGCTCCGTGGCGACATCCAGCGCCGCACCCCGCTCCAGCAGCAGGGCCACCATGGCCTCATGCCCCTGCATGGCCGCCCGCGACAGGGGACTGTGGCCCGCCCTGTCACGCAACCGCGGCCGTGCGCCGCGCTGCAGAAGCAGGCGTGCCGCCTCCAGTTGGCCTGCATTGGCGGCATACCACAGGGCGCTGTGGCCCTGCTCGTCCACGGCGTCGATCTCGGCGCCCTGCTTCAGCAGGGCCGCCAGGGTGGCGCGCTGCCCCAGCCTGGCGGCGGTCATCAGTACGCTCTCGCCGGCGGCACTGCGCACATCGGCCCGCGCCCCGGCGGCCAGGAGCACCGCCGCCGCCTCGGAATGCCCCTCGCGCACCGCCAACTGCAGGGCGTCGATGCCCTCCCCCTTGCGGGCATTGACCTTGGCCCCCGCCGCCAGCAACAAACGCAGCACCTCCACCCGGCCCGCCTCGGCGGCCCACATGAGGGCCGTCCTGGCACCCGCCTGTGGTGCGTCGACCTTGGCCCCCGCCGCCAGCAGCAGTGACACGATGCGGCCATGGCCGCGCCAGGCGGCCCGGCCCAGGGCGGTGAACCCCTCCTGGTCGCGCTGATTCACGGCCACGCCGCGCGCCAGGAGGGTGCGCAGGGCCTCTTCCTGACCCTGCCAGGCGGCCAGCGACAACAAGGGCCAGCCGGCATAGGGCTGACGGACAGCGCCGCCCTTGTCCACCAGGCCGTCGCGCAGGGCCGCCAACTCCGCCAGAGAGGCACCGGGCCGGGACTTGCGCTTTTTCGCGGCCAGAGACGGCGCGCCGCGCTTGCGCAGCCGCGCCGCCAGATCCCCATCTTTGTGGCGCAGGGCATAGTCCAGGGCGCTCCAGCCCTTCTTGTTGCGCCGCCGCGCATCGGCGCCCCGCGCCAGCAGCAGGCGCGCCAGCTCGCCGTGCCCCTGGGCGGCGGCCGCCAACAGGGGCGTGTTGCCGTTGGCATCGCTACTTTCCAGAGCGGCGCCGGCCTTCAACAACAGTTCCGCCAGGTCCATTTTGCCCAGGCGGCATGCCTGGATCAGAGGGGTGTCGCCATACTGATCACGCACCTCCGGGCGGGCGCCATGCTCCAGCAAAGCAGCCATGATGGCTGCATCCCCGCTGCTCACGGCATCGAACAGGATCGTCCGCCCCTGCTCATCGCGCCCTCCCAGCCGGGGCCGCTGCGCCAGCAGTTCCAGCACCCGCGCCCGCTGCCCCTTGCGCACCGCCCAACGCAGGGATTCCCGGGCATCGGGGCGGTGGCTTTGGGTCTCGGTGATACGATCCTGGCGCGGCGTGCCACCCGCCAGCCCCGCCTTGGCCTTGGCCATGGGATGCCCCTGGGCCGCCGCCTTGAGAAACCAGTAACGGGCCTGCTCCTGGTCGGCGCCAGTTCCCCAGCCACTTTCATACATCACGCCCAGGTTGTATTGCGCCTTGGCGTGGCCCTGACGAGCCGCTTTCCGCAACCACTGGAAGGCCCGCCGGTGATCCTTGACCACCCCCCGTCCGGCGCGGTACAGGGCACCCAACTGGTATTGGGCCTCGGCGTCACCGCGCTGAGCCAGCGGCTGCAGCAGCGCCGCAGCGCGGGGGTAGTCCCGCACCCGCACCGCGGCCCTGACCTCGTCCATGGCGTCCGCGGCCAAGAGCGGACACGGCAGCAGCATCAGCGCCAGCAGGCAGGCGACGAACAACTGCCGCCCCTCAGGCCGTGCCATATTTGGTCTCCACCTCGATGCCGATTTCCTTCAGAAAGGGGGTCGGGAGGATGCCGCCGGCACAGACGATTACGGCATCGTTGCCCAGTTCCAGCATCTCCCCCTGCTGCTCGATCCTGACGCGCTCCGCCAGAATCTCCTTCACATTGGACTGCATCAGCACCTGCAGGCGTCCCTGCTGCGCCATCTCCTCCACCAGCGCACGGTTCCTGCCCTTGGCGCGGGAGAAGGCCGCGGAGCGGTAGGAGAGGGCCACCGTGGTGCCCGCCTCGGCGGCGATGCTGGTGGCCGCCTCCAGGGCGCTGTCGCCGCCGCCCACCACCAGCACCCGCTGCCGATGATATTGCTGGGGATCGATGAGGCGGTAGACGACTTTGGGCAGGTCCTCGCCGGGCACTCCCAGCTTGCGCGGCGTGCCGCGCCGCCCGATGCACAACAGCACCGCCCGGGTCTCATAGCTGCCGCGGCTGGTGCTGACCACGAAGCCGTCGCCCTGGCGGCTGATGCCCTCCAGGCGCTCGCGGTAATTGATCTCGAGGCCGGTCTGGCGCTCGATGCCCTGCCACATCTCCAGCAGCGCCTCCTTGGTGGTCTCGGTGAGCTTGACCTTGCCATAGAGGGGCAGCACCGCGGGGGCGGTCATGACGATCTTGCCGCGCGGAAAATTGAACACCGTCCCGCCCAGGGAGTCCTGCTCGATGGTGACGAAGCGCAGGCCGCGCTCCATGGCCCCCAGGGAGGCGGCAAAGCCGGCCGGCCCGGCACCGACGATCACTACGTCCAGGCCCTCTCCCGTGCCCAGCCCCGGCAGGTGGCCGATGGACTCCATGGCCTGGCGCCCCTGTTCGATGGCATTGCGGATCAGCCCCATGCCCCCCAGTTCGCCGGCGATGAACAGCCCCGGCACATTGGTCTGGAAATCCGGCTTCACCACCGGGATGTCCACACCGCGCTTCTCGGTGCCGAACACCAGGGTGATGGCATCAGCCGGACAGGCCTCCTTGCAGGCGCCATGGCCGATGCAGGCGGTGGGATTGATGAGTTGGGCCTTGTTGCGGATCAGCCCCAGCACCTTGTGCTTGCGCTCGGGACAGGCATCGACGCAGGAGGCACAGCCGATGCACTGGGCACTGTCGATCACCGGGTGCAGGGAGGCCGGCTCGGTGAGGCCGGCCTCCTCCACTTCCTCGCGCACCGAAAGACTCTCCCGCTGCTTCTTGGCGAAGAGATGGAGATAGACCAGCCAGATGATCAGCAAAGGTGAGAAATAGATCAACAATTGGGCATTTGCCATGGTCATGAGTCACTGTTTGGCACGTTTGCGAAAAATCCTATGAAAAAGCCTGCAACAAAATTGGCCCTGTGAGCGTCGATTACGCAAATACAACGGCGAAGTAGCGCCGGACTATGGGCATCCCAATCACAAGGGACGTTTTTCACCAAGGCGTCGTTCCCTTCAGAACAGGAAACAGGACAGCAGCGATTATAAACTGACTTTTCATAAAAAATGGGATATATTTCCCAAATTTTTATGGGCGGGCGGCCGCTACTCCCGCCAGAGGCATTCACTGGACAGAAAAAAAAAGAGGTATCCATCGTGAGCAATGAAGCTGCGCTTCCCCTGGAAGACACTGTACCGGCCAACAGGCCTGAGGCAGGCCCTGCGCCGGCAGACGTCGAAGCCCTGACAGGCAGGCTGCGCCGCTCGAGCCCGGTTTTCTTCTCCATCGCCACTGCATTGTTGCTTTACGGCGGCTGGCTCAACAGCGAACAAAGCGCCCTGACTGCCGAATCGGGCGCCGGCTATGCCCTGGGCATCATCGGCGGCGTGCTCATGCTGCTGTTGCTGCTCTATCCCCTGCGCAAGAAACTGCGCAGCATGCGTCACCTCGGCCCCGTCAAATACTGGTTCCGCGCCCATATGATCCTGGGGGTGGCGGGGCCGGTCTGCATCGTGTTTCACACCAACTATGAACTGGGCTCCCTCAACAGCAACGTGGCCCTGTTCTGCATGCTGCTGGTGGCCGGCAGCGGCCTGGTGGGGCGTTATTTCTATAAAAAGATCCACCACGGGCTCTACGGCGGCAAGGCGACCCTGCGCGAACTGGCCCAGGCGGCGCTCATCAGCAAGGGGCAGTTCAACGACTCCCTGCACCTCACCCCGCGGCTGCAGCAGCGGCTCCAGAAATACGAGGACCTGGCCGGCAATCCGCCGCAGAGCCTGCTGGGCAGCGCCCTGCACGTCCTCAAGTTCACCTGCCTGACGCGCTGGAATCACTTTCTGCTGCGGCGCTTCCTGAAGCACAGCCTGGCCCATGAAGCCCAGCTCGCCCACTGGAGCCGCGGCGAGTTGCACAGGCATTGCCGCGAAGCAGAACGCCATCTGCAGGTCTATCTGGCAACGGTGCGCAAGGTCACTGAACTGGGCTTCTACGAGCGGCTCTTTTCCTGGTGGCATGTCATGCACCTGCCGCTGTTCCTGATGATGCTGATCTCGGGCCTCATCCATGTCTATGCCGTCCACGCCTACTGAACGGCAGGCACTTCCCGGCGATGATCAACGGCCTGTTGGTGAAGCTATTCACTGCCCTGGCGCTGCTCATGGCGGGCTGGGCCGTGTCCGCCGCCAGCCTGGAAACCCTCATGATGCCGGGGCCGCTGATCGAGGGGCATGCGAAATACGAGGACCAGTGCGCCAAGTGCCACCGCCAGTTCAGCAAGCGCGGACAGAAAAAGCTCTGTCTGGCCTGTCACAAGAAGATCGCCGCCGACCTGCAGCAGAAAAAGGGCTATCACGGCCGCACCACGGAAATCGGCCGCGGCGAATGCCGCCAGTGTCATGGCGATCATCTGGGGCGGGATGCTGACGTGGTGGGCCTCGACCCCGAAACCTTCGACCATGGGCACAGCGACTTCGTCCTGCGCGGGGCCCATGCCATCGCCCCTTGCCGCGCCTGCCACAAGGCGGGCAAGAAATACCGCGCGGCGCCCGCGCGCTGCAATGACTGCCACAAGGAAGACGATGTCCACCAGGGACGCCTGGGCAAGGACTGCAGCCAGTGCCACAACGAGCGCGCCTGGGCCAAGACCCGCTTCGACCACGACAAGACCGACTTTCCCCTCAAGGGCAAGCACCGCAAGACCGCCTGCAAGGCCTGCCACCCCAGCGAGCGCTACAAAAAGATCACCACCGTCTGTTATGACTGCCACCGCCTGGAAGACGTGCACCGCGGCCGCTACGGCAAGAAGTGCCAGGACTGTCACCGCGAAGAGAAATGGTCGCGCATCACCTTTGACCACGACCGCGACACCAAATACAAACTGCAGGGCGCGCACCGCAAGGCCGCCTGCGACGGCTGCCACCGCAAGGGCAACATCTACCAAGAAAAGACCAGCGACCAGTGCCGCGACTGCCACCGCGGCGACGACGCCCACCAGGGCCGCTACGGAGGCAAATGCCAGGACTGCCACTCGCCGCGGCGCTGGGAGCGCGCCGCCTTCGACCACGGCAAGAAAACTAAATTTCCCTTGCGCGGCCGGCATGCCAAGACCCGCTGCGACAGCTGCCACCCCGGCGATCTCTACAAGGACAAGCTGCAGACCCGCTGCTATGACTGCCACCGCCTGGACGACGTCCACCGGGGACAGTCGGGCAAACGCTGCCAACGATGCCACAACGAACAGGGCTGGGGAAAGAAAGTGCTGTTCGACCATGATCTGAGCCGCTTTCCGCTCATCGGACTCCATGCCGTCGCGCCCTGCGAGGAATGCCACCTGGACGCCGCCTACCAGGGCGCCGCGCGCCAGTGCATCGCCTGCCACGAGGCGGACGACGAGCACAAACGCCGCCTCGGACCCCAATGCGGGCGCTGCCACAATCCCAACGGTTGGCGCCTGTGGCGCTTCGATCACGACCGGGACACGGACTACAAACTGACCGGTGCCCACAAGAAGATCGGCTGCCATGACTGCCACAGCCGGCCGGTGAGAAAGGAAATCCATCTGGGCACCGCCTGCGGCGACTGCCATCAACAGGACGATCCCCATGAAGGCGGTTTCGGGCGCCACTGCGCGCGCTGCCACGACACCAAGAGTTTTAAGGAGCCTCTGATTAATTCATGAACCGGTATCTGGCGGCTGAAATCTCCCGGCTCGGCGTTGAAAATCTTGGCAATAGCACGCTATTACCTGCGCTTTTCGCCTTGATCCGGAACATTTCATCTCGCCATCCATCCAGCCCAGAATTAATCAGAGGCTCCTTGAAAGAAGTCAATTTCGCCCCCTGACACGGTGGACAACAACCGTCAGAGCAACGGACAAAGGAGCACAACCATATGTCGTCATACAAGCTTCACGCCCTGCTGGCAGCACTGCTGTTGGGCGCCGGTCTTTTCCTGAGCGCTACAGCCACGGCCCAGACCACGGGCACCGGCCGCTCCTTCGACCACTTCACCACCGGCTTCCCCCTCACCGGCGCCCATGCCCAGGTGAAATGCGAGAGCTGCCACCTGCGCGGCATCTTCAAGGGCACCCAGCGCCGCTGCGCCTCCTGCCACAGCAGCAACGCCCGGGTGGGGGCCTCGGCCAAGAACCGCAGCCATATCGAGTCCACCGACAACTGCGGCGATTGCCACAGCAGCTATTCCTGGAAGGCCGCGGTGCGCGTGGATCACGTGGCCGTCATCGGCAGCTGCGCCCGCTGCCACAACGGGCGCACAGCCACCGGCAAACACAGCAACCATGTCAGCAGCGGCAACAATTGCGACGACTGCCACAACACCCTGACCTTCAGCGCCGCCGTCTTCGAGCACAGCGGTGTCAGCGGCAGCTGTGCCCGCTGCCACAACGGGCGCACAGCCACCGGCAAGCATGCCGGCCATATCCAGACCTCGGCCCAATGCGACGACTGCCACTCCACCCGCGGCTGGTCACCGGCGCGCTTCGACCACAGCGGCGTCACCGGCAGCTGCGGCCGTTGTCACAACGGGCGCAGCGCCACCGGCAAACCCGGCAACCATATCAGCACCAGCGCCGAATGCGACAGCTGCCACTCCACCCGTGGCTGGTCGCCGGCACGCTTCGACCACAGCGGCGTCAGCGGCAGCTGCAGCCGTTGTCACAATGGGCGCAGCGCCACCGGCAAGCCCAGTGGCCACATCAGCACCAGCGCCGAGTGCGACAGCTGCCACTCCACCCGCGGCTGGTCACCGGCGCGCTTCGACCACAGCGGCGTCACCGGCAACTGCAGCCGCTGCCACGACGGGCGCAGCGCCACCGGCAAGCCCAGCGGCCATATCAGCACCAGCGCCGAATGCGACAGCTGCCACTCCACCCGCGGCTGGTCGCCGGCACGCTTCGACCACAGCGGCGTCACCGGCAACTGCAGCCGCTGCCACGACGGGCGCAGCGCCACCGGCAAGCCCAGCGGCCATATCAGCACCAGCGCCGAATGCGACAGCTGCCACTCCACCCGCGGCTGGTCGCCGGCACGCTTCGACCACAGCGGCGTCACCGGCAACTGCAGCCGCTGTCATGACGGCCGCACCGCCACCGGCAAGTCGCGCTCCCATTTCACCACTACCCTGGAGTGCAACCGCTGCCATTCCAGCAACGGCTGGCTGCCTCTCATCTACCGCCATACCACGGCCAACTATCCCGGCGATCACCGCGGCAGCTTCAGCTGTGTCCGCTGCCACCGCAGCAACAGCGAGATCGTGCCATGGCCCTTTGCCGCCTACCGGCCGGACTGCGCCGGCTGTCACGCCGGCAACTACAAACCGGGGCCACACCGCAATGCATCGGTGGCCAGCCTGCGAAACTGCTCCGGCAGTTGCCATAAACCCGGCCCGCAACACCGGGTCAGCGACAGAGACTGGGATTGACCATGAATATAAACACCTTGCACAAGATTCTTAGCTGCTGTGGCGGCGCGTTGCTGTCCATCCTCCTGCTAGGCATGGGTAGCGCCATGGCGCAGCCCATCAAGGACATCATCCTCAACGATGCCGTGGTCACCGACAGCAGCGGCTGCGCCACCGTCAGGATTCAGTTCAACTTCCCCCTGCGCTACAAACGGCACTTTCCCTATGTCAGCGGAGACGACCTGCGCATCCACGTCGATCCCATCCTCCACACCAGCGAGGGCCATGAGATCGTCTTCGAGCGGGAGGCCGTGAGGGTGCAGAACGAAGACCTCCTGCCCCTGATCAATGTCATCTACGATGGCCAGGCGGCGGGTGGTCCCTATCTGACGCTGCATTTCAGCCAGGCAGTGCGCTTTGCCGTGGCTCAGGGCAAAGACTACCGCAGCATCATCGTCACCGTGGCCGGTTCCCCCGACATCGACCCAGCCGCTTGCCTGACCGCCGGCGAAGAGGAGCGCTGACATGAACGGCAAGCCCCTCTCCGGCCGCCTGCTGCCGGCCGCCCTGCTGATATTGCTGGCCAGCATGGCGCCTCCCCAGGCCAAGGCCACGGCGGCCGCTGGCGGCGACCATCCCTACGCGGTCCAGCTCAAGCTATCCCGCCAGCGGCCCAGCCTGGAGGGACTGCCATCCCTGCCTGCGCTCCTGGAGTATCGCCTCTATACCAACAGCGTCACCCTGAAGGGCAAGCAGTGGTACCAGTTGCGGATCGGCTTCTTCGCCACGGCCGCCGAGGCGCGACAGGTCAACGAGAGCCTGCAGCAGGCCTTTCCCGGCAGCTGGATCGTGAAGACATCACCGCAAGAAAGGAAGGCGGCCGCACGTCATGCCCTCGGCACGGCGAACACGGCCCAAAGCCCGGCACCGCGGACGGGCGCTGCCACAAAAGACACAACGGCGGCCATGGACAAGGCGGCACAACTCATGGACGAGGCGCGGCGCGCCATGGCGCAGGCATCGTATTCCCGCGCCGTGGCCCTGTATACCAAGATTCTCCAACTGCCCGGCCACCCCTACCAGCAGGACGCCCAGGAATTCCTCGGCGTGGCGCGGGAACGCAAGGGCCAGCTGGCCCATGCCAAGGCGGAATACGAAAAATACCTGCGCCTCTATCCCCAGGGGGAAGGCGCCGAGCGCGTCCGGCAACGCCTGGCGGGCATCCTCACCGCGCGCGCCAAGCCGCGAAGCCGCATAAAGAAACGTGCCAAGACGGGCCGCAAGGAAGGGACGTGGCTGGTCTTCGGCGGTTTTTCCCAGTATTACCGCCGTGACGTCAGCTATGTGGACCGTGGCGGCGATTCCGTGGATCAGTCGTCCCTGATCTCCGATCTCGATGTCTCCGGGCGCTACCGGGATGGACGCTACGACGTGCGCACCCGCTTCAGCGGCGGCTATGACTACGATTTCCTGGATGCCGGCGACAATGACACGCGCATCAGTTCCCTGTATGCGGAGGCCAGAGACCAGCGTCTCCAGTTGCGGGGACGCCTGGGCCGCCAGACCCTCAGCAGCGGCGGTGTGCTGGGACGTTTCGACGGCCTGTGGCTGAATTATCCGCTCATGCCGGAGCTGCGCGTCAACTTCGTCAGCGGCTATCCCGTGGAGAAATCTACCGATGCCCATGTGGATACGGACCGCCATTTCTACGGCCTCAACTTCGATCTGGGCACCTTCGACGACAGCTGGGACTTCAATGTCTTCTATATCAAGCAGCTGCTGGAGGACATCACCGACCGCAAGGCCATCGGCGGCGAGGCGCGCTATTTCCATGACGACCGTTCCCTGCTTGCGCTGCTGGACTACGACGTGGAATACAGCAGCTTCAACATCGCCCAGCTGGTGGGCAACATGACCCTGCCGGCCCAACGGGTGACGCTCAATCTGTTGCTGGAATACCGCAGGAGCCCCCTGCTCACCACCAGCAACGCCCTCATCGGCCAGACCAGCGACACCATCGACGAGTTGCGCCAGCTGTTTTCCAGCGGCCAGATCCAGGGCTTGGCCGAAGACCGCACCGCCGACTACACCACCCTCTCCCTGGGGGCCGCCCGCCCCGTGAACCAGCACTTCCAATTGAGCGGCGAATTCACCGTCACCCACCTCTCCGACCTGCCCGCCTCGGGCGGCGTGGATGCCGTGGAAGGCAGCGGCTATGAATATTTCTACGACCTGCAGCTCATCGGCAGCGACCTGCTGAAGCGCGGCGACCTCACTATCCTGGGGGCCCGCTTCTCCGACACGGCCAATGCCTACGTCAGCAACCTGTCCCTGGACACCCGCTTCCCCTTCCACCCCCTGCTGCGCATCAATCCCCGCCTGCTGTTCGACTATCGCAGCTTCAAGAACAGCAGCGGCGACCAGTGGACCCTCTCACCCCTGGTGAGGCTGGACTACCAATGGCGTCGCCGCCGCCACTTCGAACTGGACGCCGGCGCCGAATGGTCCTCGCGCAACCTCGCCAGCGACACCGAAGACAGCTCCGCCTACTTCATCAACGTGGGCTACCGCCTGGATTTCTGAAGTAGAAAAGGGGTCA